>JBQTIJ010000213.1:0-4496 GCA_052388255.1 Phycisphaerales bacterium | reverse complement strand
CACGAAGGTGGTGCGAAGTTCCGCGAGCGCACCGGTCAGTTCATCCATTTCTTCCGAGGTCACGTTGCCCTTGACCTTCTCCGCAAGGACGGCGAGAAGGTCGATATGGAAGCGGGCATACTCGAGCGAGACCATGGCCCGGCCCTGCGGGTCGGGGAACCAGCCGAGGTACATGCCTGCCTGAGTGACCATGGTGCCGACAAGGGTCTTGAAATCCGCCTCGGGGAGTTCGCGCCCTCCGCCGGGCCCGGGCTTTTTGTTGGCGGCGGCCTTCTTCTCACCCTCGGCGAGTTTTTCCTTCTCTGCCTGGGCCTGAGATTTCCAGTCGGAGTCGACGACGAGTTTGGGTGCTGAGCCCGTGCCCGCAGCGGCGGCGGGGGCGGGTTTGGAAGCGGGCGTCGACGGGTTCTTCCAGTCGTCGCCGATGATGAGTTTGGGGCCTTCGGGGGTGCTCATGGTTGGCTCAAGAGGTGCGGAAACGCGCTCGACCGCATGGTAGGTCATGCGGACGCCGCGTACGTGCTCTACGGCCCTCAAGCGAGCCGGAGAAGCCGTCGGCCTACCCATTCGATCGTGAGGAGCAGGAGAAGCGTGATCAGGACGATCGGCTTATCCCAGAGGGCCTCCTCATCAGACGCGAGCGCGATATGGACCTCGCGGCGGGGGAGGATCTCGGGTAGCGCGGAGAGATCGTCGGGGGAGAGAACCGTGCCACCCGTCTCGCTGGCCATCTGGGCAAGAAGGGCGTGGTCGGTCTCCGGGCGGCGGAGTTCATCGTCCCCCGCCCAAAGCTCAAACTCGGCCTGAACGCCGGCAAGGTCGCGGAGCACTGGATCGTCGATGATCGCGCGATAGACCCCGCGGTCCTGGCCGATGAAAGTCCCCGCGAGGGTGACCCGTGTTTCCGGGCCGGCCCGACGGCCATCACCACCGGCGCGAAGCACAACCGACACGGGCTCGCCGATCCCCGCCGCGGTGACGCGCTCGGCGGGAGGCATGCCCAGGTCACCGATCCGGACGATGCGGACGCCAACCCCGCTGGGGGCCGCCTGCATGAGCGATTGGTCGATGAGTTCGAGCGAGAGCCGAACGGGAAGAGCCACCTCGCCCCGCGCCGGGGTGGCGCTCAGAAGGGCGCGCTGGCCCGCCCGGGCGACACTGTCGCGCCCCAGCAGGCGGATGAGTTGGAGCCAGAAGCGCTCGGGGAGGTCCTCGCCGCGGCCGAAGCGCCAGCGCCAGATCTCGTCTGTGGCGACGTACACAACCCGTCCCGCACCGAAGCGCATGCTGGCCACAAGCACGCCGGGGGCCTCGGCAGGTCCGGCTGCGGAATCCTCGGCGTCTGAGTTGGCGGGGATCGCCATGGCCATGGCTTCGGCGGCGGGTTTGAGCGAAGAGGGGTCGATCCGCTGGGCCCAGCGCAGGCGAGACCAGCCGCTTTCAGGATCAGCGACTTCGGTGGGCCACCAGGAACCCTCCACCGGGGCGCGCAGGAGTCGCATGACACCAAGCCGGTCGGCCAGGGGCGTCGGACGCATGGTCACGTCCTGCTCCCAATCACGCTGCTTCTCGCCGCCGGAGACGGACATAGGAAGGAGGTCGCCAAGGGGCGTGGTTCGCCAGGCACCGGGGACGGAGCCCTGCCCGGCAATCCAGAGGAGCCCAGCGCCACCGGCGCTGACACGCTCGCGGATCTGGCGGAGCTGTTCGGTGCTCAGCACCTCCGGGTTCATGTCGCCGATGACGATCGTGTCGATGGTCGCCCATTCCTCAGCGGAGGTGGGAAGAGCGGGCATCGGGGTGTTGCCCTCCTGCAGATACCGCCGGCCGGCAGAGAGGAGGGTGGCGGTCGAAGCGATGGACTTCTCGCGGGTCAGGATCGCCTGCAGGTAGCGATATTCCCAGCGCGGGTACCCGTCGAGATAGAGAACACGCAAGGGCCGGTCAACGGTCTGGATGTCGATCGACTGTTCGTTGTTGCCGGCAAGGAGATCGCTCCCACCGGGAAGGATGCGAACGGTCCACGAGGTTGCGCCGGGGTTCTCCGGTGTGCTTGTCAGAGTGATGCGCTTCACCGGCCACTCGCGCGCGGGGCTCTGCCCGGGGCTCTGGGGGGAGGTTCCACTCTCTGCGGGTGCATCCCAGGTCACCGGCTGTTCATCCAGCACTCGGCCAGTTGCGTTCTCGACGAGTTGCACTCGCGCGCCGTCCGCAGCGCTGCCCGCGCTGCCGCTCCGTTCGAGAACAACCTCAACAGGGACAACATCCATCGCGAAGGCGACGCCGGGGCCCTGAACGGAGCGGACGCCGACATCGCTCATCGGCTGATCGCTGCCGAGGGGAACGGCGACGATGGGGATGCGTGCTGCCTGCATCCGGCGGACGGCCTCGCGTGTGGCCTTGCTGACCGAGCGGCCGTCGCTGAAGACCACAACCCCGGAGATGGGACGGGCGGCGGCTTTGGCCAAGGCCTGGTCGATCGCTGCGCCGAGGTCTGTCCGTGTGCCCGACGGCCCATCGAGAATGAACGGGAGCACGCCGCTGCGGGCGGTCGACTGATCAAAGCCGGGGTTGGGCTGAAGGTCGTACGCGCCGGTATCGAAGCCCATCCAGGCCGTGACACGGTCCTTGCCCGCGGCGGCAATGGCCGGCCAACCGTTGACCAACGTCGCAGCGAGCTGCGCCTCGCGTGTCGTCGGGGCCGAGAGGGAGCCCGGCTGATCGCGCCGGGGTGCGTCCTCGATCCGCATCGAGCCGGAACGATCCACGAGCATGAGGACCCAGTCCTTCTCCACGGTTTCGTTGGGGCGGACGAGTTTCGGACCGGTGAGCAGCAGCGCGAGGAGCGCGAGGATGAACCAGCGTGCTGTGCCGAGCGCGACGCGGGCCCACTTGGCTCCTTCAACTTTCCTGTATCCCCACCACGCGAGGATGGCGCAGAGGAGGATGATGATCACCCATTCATAAGCGTGGAGCGGCAGCGCGAAGCCGAAGCGGACCCCCTCCTCGCCCGGACGGAGTGTGCGAAGGTCGAAGAGTTTTTCAATGAACGTGTTCAATGGGCTGCGTCAGGTTGCGGCGCTTGGGCCGGTGGTTGCGTGGCTGAATCGTCGTGCGAGTCCGAGTTCGAACAGGGCGAGCAGGCACGCCGCGGCCAGGAGAATGGGACCGGTGGGACGGCCGCTGACGCCTGAGGTGAGTATTGACCTGGGGGCTCCCGACCCTTCGGCACCGGCACGCCGGCCATCGGGCAAGAAGAACGTGAGGGGTGAGCCGGCGCTGCTGGTCAGGAGCGCCGCCAGCGTGCCGCGGTCGATGGGATCAACCCGCCCGGCACGGGAGTCGGCATTCACAACGACGACGCCACGGGGCGAGCCCTGGGCATCGACAGCGTTCCAGACCCCGGCGTTCCGAACGGCCTCGGCGGTCGCGCCGTACTCGCCGATCGCGATCGGCTCCGTCGGTTGTGTATCGGCGGCGTTTGACCAAGGAACCAAGCGGATGCTCTGGCCGGGCGTCGAGACCCGCGCGCCGGCGAAAGCACTGGTGCCGCCGCGGGCGCGGCCGACACCCTGGCGGACGAGTTCCTGCACGAGGGGGACCATCAGGGGCTTGGCAGGAAGATCCGTCCAGCGCAGGTCGAGCGCGGTGGTGAGAAGCACCACCACAGCGCGGCCAAGAGTCGGCCGTTCCGGGCTTGCCGAAGCAGAGCCGGCGTTCTCAAGCTCCGTAAGCACGATGAGGGGCTGCCCGTCGGTGAGTCCGAGGATGGTGCGGGTACCCGGGTCGCCGGGCTCGATTGGAAGCAGGCGCCAGACGTTCACCGGGCGGACGAGTTCGTCGAGTTCCCCACGGATCGCGGCGAGCAGGTCCGCGCCACCGGCTGCCGTCGTGCTGGCCACGCGAGGTCGGGCTTCGTCAAGGGGGAGATAGGTGCGCGGTTCGCGACCGATCTGCCAGGGGAGTTTCAAGCCGCGGGTCATCGCGTCGGTCCAGGTGTGAACCGTGACATCCCCCGGTGGGCAGACAAAGAGGACAACGCCGTTGGTCGAGCGCGAGTCGGCAAGCCCACGCAGGCGCGACCAGTCACTCTCGGTGAGCCGTTCAGGGGCGGCGATCAGAACACCGTCAAGACCGGCAAGCCGGCCGGCGTCGAGGGCCTCGGGGTCGAGATCGACAAGGTCGATGGTGGAGTCTTCACGCGGGCGAAGAGCGAGCCGGAGCCAGTCGGCGGTGCGCAGCGAGTCGGCCCCGCCAAGGAGCGAGCGTCCATCGCCGGGTGCGCCGATGATGGCGAGGCGGAGGGACTCGCGGATTTCGATCGGGGTGCGGGCGATGTTGTCGTTGGGGAGGGCGTCGTCGTCGACTCGGCACCGCGATCCTCACCGCACGAGTCGACGACGACGCCCTCCCCAACGACAACATCGCCCGCACCCCGATCGAAATCCGCGAGTCCCTCCGCCTCGCCATCATCGGCGCACCCGGCGATGGACGCT
>JBQTIJ010000212.1:0-5459 GCA_052388255.1 Phycisphaerales bacterium | reverse complement strand
TCCGCACCATCGGCTTCGGCTCCGGTGCCGTTGTCGATCCCCTTTTGATTCTCAGTGGTTCGCCCGGCCTTGCCGACCGACCAGACGGTCGGTACGATCCCCCGTGCCCGCCGCCGTCATCAAGGCCCCCTGCCCCATGTACGCCGCCGTCCTCGACGCCGCGGAGGATGTCGTCCTGCGCCGCGGCATCGGCAAACTCACCCTTGAGACAGTCGCCCGCCAGGCCAAACTCAGCAAAAGCGGTCTGATCCATCACTTCCCCAGCAAAGACGCGCTGGTCGAGGCCATGGTCGCCCGCCGCGTCGCCGAGTGGAAGCGCGATTATGAGGCCGCCATCGCCAGCCAGCCCCCCGGCCCCGGCCGCGTGCCGCGTGCATTCCTCGGCATGTGCCTCGCCGACGCCGCCAAGTGGACCAGCCCCCTCCGCCGCAGCGGACTTGTTCTCGTCGCCGCCCTCGTCCACGACCCTCGTCACGTAGAACCCCTGCGCCGCATCCATCGTGAAGTCGCCGCCCTCATCGAGCGCGACGGCCTCCCCCCCGGCGTGGGCGAAGCCGTCATGCTCGCCGTTGACGGCCTCTGGTTTGATTGGATCTTCGGCATCACCGAGATCGTCCCCCGCCGCCTCGCCGCCATCCACGCCGCCCTCGAGCAACTCACCCACCCCCAGCCCGCAGGCCAGACCTCTGCCCGCGCTCCCCGCGCTCCTCGCAACGGAACCCCCGCGCGTCGCTCCGGAAAGTCCACATGAAGAAGTCCTCCGTCATCGCCGCCGTCATCATCTTCGGCCTCCTCGGTGCCGTCGGCGGCTCCCTCGCCTTCATCAAGTACCGCGCCCTCACCGCCGGCCCACAAGGCCCCGCGTGGGAACCGAGCGAATCGGTCGAGGTCGTTGCCGCCCGCCAGATCAGCCACCAGGTCATGGCCGATCTCGTCGGCACGGTCTTCTCGCTCCGCTCCGTCACCGTCAAGAACGAACTCGCCGGCTCCATCCGCACCATCGGCTTCGGCTCCGGTGCCGTTGTCGAGCAGGGCTCGGTCCTCCTCACCATGGATGACTCCACCGAGCAGGCCGACCTCAAATCCGCCCAGGCCATGGTCAAAGTTGCTCAGGCCGCCGTCGCCGTCGGGGAGACCCGTGTCGCCCTCGCAGGTTCAGAAGTCGCCCGCATGGAGGCCGCCGCCACCGATACCCGCGTCGTCGCCCCCATGGACATGGACCGCGCCCGCGCTGAACTCGATTCCGCCCGCGCTGATCTCGCCCGCCTCAAGGCCGAGGTCGATCAGGCCCTCGCCAAGGTTGAACAGGTCAACACCCGCATCGCCAAACTCACCATCCGAGCCCCGTTCCGCGGCCGGGCCGGCCTCCGGCTCGTCCATGAGGGTCAATACCTCGCCGAGGGCGACACCATCGTCATGCTCGAGGAAGTCGGCGACAGCATCTACCTCGACTTCGCCATCGCGCAGGAGTACGTCGGCCGCGTGGCCGTCGGCGCCAAGGTCGCAGGGTTCAGCCCCGTCCTCGGCCCGGATCCCTTCACGCTCGAGGTCGTCGCCATCGACGCCATGGCCAGTCTTGAGACCCGCAACATCCGCGTCCGTTCCGTGCTCAGCAACCGCTCCGGCCTTCTCCGCCCCGGCATGTTCCTCCAGATCCGCGTGCCCGTAGACGATCCGCGCCCCGTGGTGGTCATCCCCAGCACCGCCGTCCGCCGCGCTTCATACGCCGACCAGGTCTTCCTCGTGGTCGAAGGTGAGAAGCCCGGCTCCCTCCGCGCCAAGCAGCGCTTCGTCAAGCTCGGACCCGCCGTCGGCAGCGATGTGATCATCCTCGAGGGTGTCGCCGCCGGAGACCAGATCGCCGCCACCGGCAGTTTCAAGCTCCACGACGGCGTCGGCGTCACCAAAGCCAGCCCCAAGACCAGCGCCACACCAGACGCCGCATCCGCCACCGCTCCCCGCTGATCCCCCGCCACTGCCCCTTCTAAGCACCCCTGCCCCAAGCCACCATGGCCAACTTCACCGACCTCTTCATCCGCCGCCCCGTGCTCGCCGTGGTGATCAACGTGATCATCCTCGCCATCGGCTGGCGCGCCATCGGCGGCCTCCCCGTGCGCCAATACCCGCGCATCGAGTCCGCCAGCATCCTCATCAACACCGTCTACATCGGCGCCAGTGCCGAGACCGTCCGCGGCTTTCTCACCACCCCCATCGAGCGCGCCGTCTCCGCCATCGACGGCATTGATTACGTCGAAAGCAGCAGCACCGCGGGCCTCAGCACCATCACTGTCCGGCTCCGCCTCAACCACTCCAGCAACGACGCCCTCGCCGAGATCAGCGCCCGGTTGAACCAGGTCCGCAGCGAACTCCCCTCCGAGTCCGAATCACCCTCGATCGAGATCCAGCGGGCCGACCGCCCATACGCCACGTTCTACCTCAGTTTCACCAGCACCTCCCTCGACCTGACACGCCTGAACGAGTACCTCTCGCGCGAGGTCCAGCCCGAACTCGCCACCCTTGAAGGTGTCCAGCGCTGCGGCATCGAGGGCCCCCGCACCATCGCCATGCGCATCTGGCTCGATGCCGCCCGGCTCAACGCCCTTGACATCTCGCCCACCGAAGTCAGCGAAGCCCTGCAGCGCAACAACTTCCTCGCCAGCGTCGGCCGTACCAAGGGGCAGGACGTCCAGATCGATCTCCTCACCGACACCGACCTCCGCACCAGCGCCGAGTTCAGCAGACTCATCGTCCGCGACCGCGATGGCTCCATCGTCCGCCTCTCCGACGTCGCCCGCGTTGAGCTCGGCAGTGAGGAAGCAACCGGCGAGGCCGGTTACAACCAGAGCCCCGCGATCTACCTCTCTGTCTGGCCCCTCCCGAGCGCCAACGAGATCGATGTCGCCGCCCGCCTCCGGGCCGCGATGGAGAAGGTGCGACCCGCCCTCCCCCCCGGCGTGGAGATGACCCTCGCCTACGACGGCACATACTACATGCGCAACGCGCTGACCGAAATCAGCAAGACCCTCGCCGAAACCGTCGGCATCGTCGCCTTCGTCGTCTTCCTTTTCATGGGGTCCATCCGCACCGTCATGGTCCCCCTCGTGGCCAGGCCCGTCTCGCTCGTCGGCGCCTGCATCTTCATGGTGGCCTTCGGCTTCTCCCTCAACCTCCTCACCATCCTCGCCATCGTCCTCTCCGTGGGGCTGGTGGTCGATGATGCCATCGTCATGGTCGAGAACGTCGAGCGCCACATCCGGGCCGGGCGCTCGCGCCTGAACGCCGCCCTCCTCGGTGCCCGCGAGCTCTTCACCCCCGTCATCTCCATGACCATCACCCTCGCCGCGGTCTACGCGCCGATCGGCTTCCAGGGTGGCCTCACCGGCGTCCTCTTCAAGGAGTTCGCCTTCACGCTCGCCGCCGCGGTCGTCGTCTCCGGCGTCGTCGCCATCACACTCTCACCCATCATGAGCGCGTACCTCGTCCCCGCCCACGGCAAGGAGAGCCGCTTCACCCGCTTCGTCAATCGCCTCTTTGACCGCGTCCGCGCCCTCTACACCCGCCTCCTCGATGTCACCCTCACGCTCCGCTGGTCCATGGCCCTCGTCGCGGTGCTCATCGCCTTCGCCGCCGCCCCCCTCTATATGTTCTCCGCCAAGGAACTCGCGCCCACGGAGGACGAAGGCGGCCTCTTCTTTGTCCTCCAGGCCTCCCCGGACGCCACCCTCGACGCCTCCCGCGCCGCCGCCACAGAGATCGCCAGCAAGCTCAGCACCATCCCGGAATCAAACTTCGTCTGGCGCGTTCTTATGTCCCCCTCCACCGGCTTCGGCGGCATGCAAACCGTCGAATGGAGCAAGCGCAAGCGCAGCACCCACGAAATCCTCCCCGAGGCCCACGGCATCGTCTCCGCGGTCGCTGGCGTCCGTGCCTTCCCCGTCATGCCCCCGCCACTCCCCAACGCAGGCCAGTTTGATGTGGAGATGATCGTCACCAGCAGCGACCCCCCGGAGCGCATGGCCGACCTCGCCGGACAGATCGTCGGCGCCGCCTTCGGCTCCGGCCAGTTCCTCTTCGCCGACAGCGACCTCAAGATCGACCTCCCGCAGACCCGCATCGTCATCGACCGCGAGCGCGTCGCCGACATGGGTCTTGATCTCGCCGCCGTCGGACGCGACCTCGCCATCATGCTCTCGGGTGGATACGTCAACCGCTTCAACTACGACGGCCGCAGTTACAAAGTCATCCCCCAGGTCGCCGATGCCGGCCGCAGTTCCGCCGATGAAATCCTCCAGATGAAGGTCCGCACCCCCGGCGGCGGCCTCGTCAGCGTCGCGTCCTTCGTCAAGCTCGAGACCACCGCCGCGCCCCGCACTCTCAATCGCTTCCAGCAGCGCAACAGTTTCAAGATCTCAGGCGGCGTCGCCCCCGGCGTGACGAAAGCCCAGGCCCTGAACGCCCTCGAAGATGCCGCCCGCCGCATCCTCCCCTCCGGCTACGCCATCGACTACTCCGGCGAGTCGCGCCAGATCCGTCAAGAGGGCTCCTCCCTCGCCGTCACACTCGGCTTCGCCCTCGGCCTCATCTACCTCGTCCTCGCCGCCCAGTTCAGCAGTTTCCGCGACCCGCTCATCGTCCTCCTCGGCTCCGTCCCCCTCGCCGTCAGCGGTGCGCTCGTCTTCACTTTCCTTGGCTTCACCACCATCAACATCTACTCGCAGGTCGGCCTCATCACCCTCGTCGGCCTCGTCGCCAAAAACGGCATCCTCATCGTCGAGTTCGCCAACCACCTCCAGGCGCAGGGCCGATCCAAGATCGAGGCCACCCGCGAAGCCGCCGCCACCCGCCTCCGCCCCATCCTCATGACCAGCGTCGCCACCGTGGTCGGTCACTTCCCCCTCGTCCTCGTCACCGGCGCCGGAGCCCTCGCCCGCAACAGCATCGGCATCGTCCTCGTCACCGGCATGCTCATCTCGACCCTCTTCACGCTCTTCGTCGTCCCTTCCATTTACATGCTCATCGCCGGCGACCACTCCCGCACCCCCGAGATAGAGCCGGACCCTGTCGCCGGGCTTGATTCCGGCCCCGCGCCACTCGCCCCCGCATTCGCCCATTGACCCCCCGCCCCTCGCCGGTCAAGAGCCCCGCCCTTCCCCCGCGCCCCTCTCTCCTACGCTCTCTTTTCACCCCTTCTTCCCCCCTTCCGGACCCACCATGCACGCCATAGACCGGATCCTCCTCCCCAAAGACCGCATCGCCGCGCGCGTCGCCGAGATCGGCCGCGAACTCGCCGAGGACCTCCGCCGATCAGGGTGCGATGCCCCCGGCGCACGCGTCGTCATGGTCCCCATCCTCACCGGCGCCATCGTCTTCGTCGCTGACCTCATCCGAAACATGGACGTCCAGATGAGCGTCCGCCCCATCACCGTCAGCAGTTACCCCGGCACCGCCACCTCCACCCA
>JBQTIJ010000211.1:0-13483 GCA_052388255.1 Phycisphaerales bacterium | reverse complement strand
GGGATCGACTGAGCCGCTGTCGTCGATGATCCATGCGCCGCCCTCCGGCAGCGCGGCGAGCCATTCTGAAGCGCGGGGACCGGGGTCGGGCTCATCAAGGAGCGCGGCAAGCAGGGCGGCGAGGCCGCTCTCTTCGCCCGGCCATGCGGGGACGACTTTGGCGGGCCCGGGTGCGCGGACGAAGACGAGGAGACGTTCGGCGAGTCCTTCAGCGACGGCGGGAGTGGTGAGGGCGATTGCGCCGAGCGCGGCCTGCCAGCGGGCCGTGGCCTGGCGCGCCAAGGCCTCAAGGGGATCGACCTCGGCCCGTTCGACGCGGACGCGACCGACGGGGTTCGGACCTTCGCCCGCAGGGTTGAGGGCGCCGCCGGGGAGAGCGGCGAGGGCCCGGAGCATGGGCCCGGTGCGCCAACGTTCGAGGGGTGAATCCGCCTGGGCGAGGAGTCGGGCCGCATCACCGGCGGCACCGGGGCCGATGGCGCTGGCGGTGCGGGCGGCGGCGGAATCAAGGGCGCGATGGCCACGGGCGATCACGGGGCCACTGGCCTCAAGCGGCTGGAGGTCGCAGCGCGAGCCCGCCCGGGCGATGAAGCGGGGGAGGCGCTCGGGGAGGGTGAGCACGGCGATCCACGACCCGCGCGGAAGGGACTCACGCACCGCCGTGGCATCGGCATCGGGGAGAAGGGGCTCAGCCCGCCAGCGCCCAAGCGGCGAAAGGAACCCGCGCCACCGGGCCTCGGCCCGAGGGGGGAGCCCATCGTCGATACCGATCCGGTAGAGCCGGGCCACGAGGGGCTCGCCTTGATCGGTCTCAAACTGAAGCGCGGCGGCCGCGACGGGCCCCTCGCCAACCGCGACGCGAAGCACGAGCGGAACATCCCCGAGACTGGCCCCATCGCCGGTGATGGCCCAGGCGCGTTCGTCCATGAGGCGGACCTCGCCAGCGGCGGTCGTGTTCTGGGATGGGGCGTCGGTGCCGAGCGGACCGGACGCGGCACCGGAAGGCGAGCGGGGGGCGTCGGTGCATGCGCAAAGGGAGAGGAACAGGGCGAAGGTCTGGACCCACCGCCCACGGCGTGCAGTCGTGGTGGGACGGTGGAGAGCATGGTGGGCCGGGTCGCGCATGGTGGGGCTGTTGTGAGCGGAGGGTGAGGTTACGGCCGGGACGAGATTCTTTGGGTCCGGGGCTCGGCCCCCCCAAAGTCGGGCCCCGTCATATCCGATACAACCGGCATCCCCGGGCAGCGCGGCGAGTCGCCGTGCCCCTGAGTGGCCTCCGGAGCAGCGCATGATCTCCACCCTTGATGACGGCCAGGTCAAGTTCCGCGTCTACCTTCCGCACGCCGCGAAGGTGGAGTTGCTTGCGGACTTTACGGACGGGCGCGATCACCGGGTGGCGATGAACCGGACCAACCCGGGTTGGTGGGAAGTGACGCTGCCGGTCGGCTCAGGCGAGCACACCTTCTGCTACCTTGTGGATGGCTCGATCTGGCTGGCGGACTACGCGGCCCATGGGGTCAAGCTCAATGGGTATGGCGGCTGGATCAGCCGACTTTGCGTCAACCACGCGGCAACGGTGACCACCCGAGGCACGTTGGCCGCGGCGTGAGCCGGGCGGGCCGAGTTGAGCCATACGAGCGAGCCGCGCCAGGTTGATTCTGAGAATCAACAACCATCAAAGAAGCTGGTGATGAACTCGTCAAGGTCACCGGGTTCGATGAAGCCGTCGCCGTTGAAGTCGGTGAGGGCCCGTTCGGCCTCGTTCTCGCTGAAGAACGCGGTGATGAACTCGTCGAGGTCGCCGGGTTCGACGAATCCGTCCTCGTTGAAATCTGTGGGGCCGGGCGGGGGCGGAGGGGTGACGGTGAAGGCCGTGCCGGCGGAGTTGTTGAAGACGGCGTTGGCCGCGGTGAGGGTGTACTGAGCCGCGTTGTTGGTGCTGACAGCGTCGGCGTTGGCGTTCAGCCGGAGGGCCTGTGCGGCGGAGGTGGGGAGAGGGCCGCTGAAGGGCGCGCCGAAGTTGCCGTCGGCGTCGTTGGTGGTCGAGCCCGTGTTGGCGCCGGTGTAGTTTGTCCCGCCATAGGCAACCGACCAATAGATGGTGCCGGTGTCGCCCTCAAAGGTGATCCGCCCCGCGTTGAGGCGGCTCGCGGGGATGGCGTTGGTCATGGTGAAGTTCGGGACCGCAGCGGGGGTGCAGAGGGCGTTGAAGGCGGCGGTCGAGATGAGAATGCGTGTGCCGCCAGCGCTCTGGGGGACGGGGGTGGTCATGTCGCAGAGGATGATCGGGTTGAGCCCCGCGGCATCGCGCGAGACGATGCGACCCTGCTGAACCTGATTCTGACCGGCGAAGCGGAGGCGGAGCTGCACGGCCTGTGCGTTGGTGTTGCCGCCGACGCCGCCGATGATCTGCTCGATCTGCATGAAGTGAAACGACGCGCTGGCGACGGCGGAGGTGGAGAGCGCGGCGGTGAGGGCGACGAATGGGCGGATGTTCATGATGGGTCCGGAGGCGATGGGGGATGAGGCGGTCGTGACCCGCAGCAGGGAAAAGCATTCGGCAACGGGGGCAGGGTCATGCCCCCGAATCGGCGGCCCGTTTCAGCATACCCCGCGGATAACCGCTGGCCAGAGGGGCCTGGCGGATTCCGGTGGGGGCGGTGCGCAATGTAAGGAGAAACTCAGGCGACGGGCATGAAACGAGGTGGAAAAGCGGAAAGCGGCGGTGTCGATCAACGCCGGCGCGAACGACGACCAAACAAAGCAAGCGAGGGGAGTACCCCGGCAAGGGCCGGGGCCGGGATGGTCGCGATGAAGAGCCCGGAGGTGCCATCAACGAAGGTGGCGGAGAAGGCGATGGTGTCTCCCACGAGTGCACTGGAGCCCACCTGCAGACCGGCGACCTCGCGCCCGGCGAGCAGATCACCGGCGGAGGCGACGGTGGCGAGGACGTTGTCGTGCCAGATGACGAGCGAGAAGTCGCCTTCAAGAGTGAGGCCGATGAACGCGATGGTGGGGTCATGCGCGGGGCCCGCGATGCTCATGATGTCTGAGAAACCGTGGAAATTGTGTTCCGTGCCGGGGTGATGGACGCCGCCGTCGACGATGGCGCGGAGCATGCCCTCATGGTGGAGGAAGATGCCGGCCTCGGAGTGCTGATCGAGGCCAAAGAATGCGGTGGCGGCGTCGCCGCTGGCGTCGGCGGTGATCACGGGATCAAAGAGCGCGGCGAAGACGGGTTCGTCATGCTCATCGTCATGTTCATCGTCGTGGTCATGCTCGTCATCATGGTGATGGTGACCGGGGGCGGTGGGGAAGGAGTCGCCGTGGCGGACCAGCGTTTCGAGGGTGCCGTTGTGGGTGGTGATCAGGCGTTCCTGCCCGAGGGGGCCGGCGCGGAGCGTGGTTCGCTGGCCTGCGCCTGAGGGGCGACCGAGCGGCCCGAGAGGGGACCCGTCGACGAGTGTGGCCGAGTTGATGACGGTTTCCGGCGGCCCGGCACCGAGGGCAAGATGGACGGTGCTGGTGGTGTCGCTGCTCTGCGTGAAGCGCAAGGCAGCGCCCTCGAGGGCTGGCGCGGAGAGGGTTGAGGTCATGGACTCCGCAACCAGCGATGGGCCGTCTTCGGTCAGGCGATACAGCACCGAGTGGCCGCCCGAAAGGCGGGCGGAGAAAGCCACGGTGGTGAGCGCGAGGGCCGGTTGCTCAAAGTTTGCGAAAGCCCCGGGGAGGCCGGGCGCGGGTTGACCAACCTCCGCGACGGATGTGCCGGTGCCCGCGCGATCAAAGAGGAAGACCCCTGACCGGCCGGAAGGACCCGCGGCGGCGCCGAGGGTGATCAGTCGCGTGCCGTCGAAGGCGGGTGCGGTGAATGTGGCAAAGAGGCCGCCGGCGGCAGAGCCGGATGCCGGGAGTGGTGCGCCGCTGAGGACGACCGGTTGCGGGGTACTGATCTGGGCATGGAGGGAGGGTGCGCAGGTGATGCACGCTGCAACGGCCGGAGCGAGGGCGCGGATCGAGCGCGGCATAGGCGGGCGCGAGGGGTGCATGGGTCTTTCTTCCTTCCCTTTTGATTCACGAGCCCGGGCGGGCCTCCGATGGGGATGCTGCCCAAAGGGATGTCCGGCCGGGAACACGACCTTGCAAGTGTGCCACGGATTGTCGGCAGAGCAAGCGGGTGTGGGGGGCAAAGGGCGGCGGGGAGGGGGCGATCGGGAGCGGCCGGGGGGGAGAGTGGCGCAGGGGTCCCCTACCCTCGCGGGAAGCGGGCGGACGGCTGCCCTGGACCTGGTTATCGCTGCAAGGACACCGCCCAATGGCCCTCACGTCGGACGACATCCGCGCGCAGTTCATCCACTTCTACGCGAAGAAGCAGGGGCACACCTTCGTGCCGTCATCGCCCTCGGTGCCGCACGATGACCCGACGCTGCTCTTCACGAACGCGGGGATGAACCAGTTCAAGCCGCTGTTTCTTGGGAAGGCCGACCCGACGACGGCGATGGGCAAGCTCTCGCGCGCGGTGAACAGCCAGAAGTGCATACGGGCCGGGGGCAAGCACAACGACCTTGACGATGTGGGCAAGGACACGTACCACCACACCTTCTTTGAGATGCTCGGGACCTGGTCGTTCGGGGACTACTTCAAGAAGGAGTCGATCGACTGGGGGTGGGAACTGCTGACGAAGGTCTTCGGGATTCCCGGTGACCGGCTGTACGCGACATACTTCGGCGGGAACAAGACGACGGGGCTTGAGCCGGACCTTGAGGCCCGCGACCTCTGGCGGCAGTATCTGCCCGAGCACAAGGTGATCCCGGGATCGATGAAGGACAACTTCTGGGAGATGGGCGAGACCGGCCCCTGCGGGCCGTGCAGCGAACTCCACTTTGACCGCATCGGCGGGCGCGACGCGTCGAAACTGGTGAACACCGGTGACCCCGATGTGCTCGAGATCTGGAACCATGTCTTTATCCAGTTCAATCGGGAGGAGGACGGCTCCCTGCGTTCGCTCCCGGCCAAGCACGTGGACACGGGCATGGGCTTTGAGCGGCTGGTGAGCGTGCTGCAGGGCGTGCGGAGCAACTACGACACGGATGTCTTCATGCCGCTGTTCGCGGCCATTGAGCGGGTGACGGGCTCGGCCCGGCCGTACCGCGGAAAACTGGGCGCGGCGGACGTGGGGAACGTGGACACGGCGTACCGCGTGATCGCGGACCACATCCGGACGTTGACGTTTGCCATCACCGATGGCGCGATCCCGAGCAACGAGGGGCGCGGGTATGTGCTGCGGCGGATTCTCCGGCGGGCCGTGCGGTACGGGCGGCAGACGCTCGGTGCGCGGGTCGGGTTCTTTGCGCAACTGGTGCCGGTGGTGGTGGAGCGGTTCGGGGAGTTTTATCCGGAACTGCGGAAGGACCCTGCGCGGGTGACGGAGATCATCCGCGAGGAAGAGGAGAGTTTCGGGCGGACGCTCGAGCGCGGGTGCGTGCTCTTTGATGAGGCGTGCGTGCGCGCGTATGCCCAGGCGCGGCTCCAGCCGCACCTTCAGACCGCGGGAGCGAAGGCGACGGCCAAGCGGATGGATGCCTCTGCGGGCGGGGCGGGGACGGCGGCGCTTGAGATTCTTGTGCCGGGGTCGGCCCATCTGACGGGCACCTTCCGCCCAGCGGAGATGACGGCGGCCTGGGCGGACGGGTACTTCGGCCCGACGCGCGGGCTGGGGGCGGAGGATGCGTTCAAGCTCTACGACACGTACGGCTTCCCCGTGGACCTGACGGTGCTGATGGCCGAGGAGCGCGGGCTGCGCGTGGACACGGCGGGCTTTGAGAAACTGATGGACGCGGCCCGCGAGAAGGCCCGGGCGGGGGGCAAGTTCGGGGTGGAGCAGCTTGAGCTGGCGCTCTCAACGGACGCCGTGGCGAAACTGCGGCACATGGGCGTTTCGCCCACGGCGGACCTCGACAAGTTCCACGGGCGCGATATCCGGGCCGTGGTGAAGGCGATCTACAACGGCACGTCCTTCGACCAGCATGTGGATACGAGCATCGCGGGCGTGAAGCCGGTGGCCATCGTGCTCGACCGGACCAACTTCTACGCCGAGATGGGCGGGCAGGCGGGGGACGGGGGGCGGATGGTGGTGACGCGCGAGCAGCGTTCCGCGCGGGACGAGGAGAACGCGCTCGCGACCGGCGGGGAGTTCAAGGTCGAGGACACGCGCGTCTCGGGCGGGTATGTGATCCACATCGGACGCGTCTCGCGCAGGGAGATCCGCGTGGGGGATGAGGTGCAGTTGACGCTCGACCACTCGCGCCGCGGCGCGGTGGCCTCCAACCACACCGCCACCCACCTCTTGAACCTTGCGCTCGCGGACACGCTGGGGCCGGAGGTGAACCAGAAGGGCTCGATGGTCGCCCCCGACCGCTTCCGCTTTGACTTCACGCACGGCAAGCCCGTCTCGCCCGAGGAGATCGCGCAGGTCGAGACATCCATGCGCACGGCGGTGCGGGCGGACCTCACCGTCTATGCCGAGGCCGCGCCGCTTGATGTGGCCCGCCGGATCACGCGCCTGCGGGCCGTCTTCGGCGAGGCCTATCCCGATCCGGTGCGGGTCGTGTGCATCGGCCGCCCCATCGCGGCGGCGCTCGCGGGGGAGGTCAACAAGAGCGGCTTTGAGACGAGCATCGAGTTCTGCGGCGGAACGCACGTTGAGAAGACGGGCGCGATCGGTGACGTGGCGCTGCTTGTCGAGGAGGCCGTGGCCAAGGGCGTGCGCCGATTGACGGGCGTGACGGGCGTGGCCGCCCGGGCCGCCATCGAGGCGGGGGAGCATCTGGCCCAGCGTGTGAAGGGTGCCGCAGCGCTCACGGGCGACCGAATGATCGCCGAGGTGGTGGGACTGGTGCAGGAACTCGAACAACTCGCGATGCCGCTCTCGGCCAAGCAGCGCCTGCGGGCGGAGGTGAGCGGGCTGCAGGATCGGGTGAAACAGGCCCAGAAGCAGGCCGCGGCGGGGCGGGCCGAGCAGGTGGTGGCCACTGCCCGGTCCATCGCGGCGAGCCCGGAGTACGACCAGGGTTCGTTCATTGTGACGACGATCGAGGCGGGGGCGGACCGCGAAGCGCTGACGGCGGCGTTGAACGCGGTTCGCGCGGCCCGGCCGCGCTCGGCGGTCATGCTCATCAGCACCGATGCGCAGGAGAACAAGCTGACGATCATCGCCGGGGTGCCGGAGGGAATCATCAAGCGCGGGCTGAACGCGGGCGACTGGGTGAAAGCCGCGGGCGCGCCGATCAATGGTCGCGGGGGCGGGAAGCCGGACCTTGCCCAAGGGGGCGGGACGGACATCACCAAAGTCCGTGAGGTGATCGCGGCGGCGAAGGCGCACGCGTTCGCGAAGGCGCCGAACTGATCGAGGACCAGACTGAGTGACGGCCAGACTGAGTCACGGCCAGACTGGGCGAGTGTCAGTGCTGCGGGTGCATCTGCGCGTTGGTTACGGTGCGGCTCACCCTGCGGGCGGGCCCGGCTCGGGCTGTGGGCGCGGTGCGATCGCGGCGGGGGTTGGCACGGCGGGGGCAGACAGGGGCACTGCCCGCTTGGCGTAGATGAAGCGGTTGAGCGGGCCGAGGTTCATGCCGGCGGTGCGGATGACCCAGGCGATGAAGGGGAAGGAGAGCCCGAAGCAGGTGGCGTTGATGAAGAGGCGCAGGGGTGGTCGCTCGGTCGAGATGAGCGCGAGCGCGAAGAGGCCATAGAACGCGATGATGATGGGGATGAGCACCCACTTGGGGAAGCTCTTGCCGACGCGGTCGCCCTGCTCGGCGAGCTGCAGTGACTTTTCCTTGAAGACACGCAGCAGGCGCTGGGCCCAGACGAACTCGGTCGCGAGGATGACGAGCCCCGCGGGGATGAGCACGGTGGGGCCAGGGCCGGGGAGTGGGGCGATGAGGATGCCGACGATGATGACGGCGGTGCCGCCGATGAGGATGCCGATGCGATAGAGGTTGCGTCGCGCGACGGTCACGGCCTCCGCCACGTCCTCGAGGGGCGTGGGGCGACCGTCGGGGCCCTCAACAGGTGCGAGGCGTTCGTGCATGAACGACGCGCCGATCCCCGCGCCCAGCACGCCGAGCACGACCACGAGGGTCACCCATGTGGGCAGGGGCAGACGGTCGTGGAGCGTCATGGCGACGGCGAGGTACATGAGGATCGCCGAGAGCGAGATCTTCATGTAGCGGAAACGGCCGATGAGCGGCGCGAGGACAAAGTAGAGCGACCGGAGCGCGAGGATCGCCAGCGCGTTGGAAGTGAACGCGATGAAGGGATCGCGCGTGACGGTGAAGACGGCGGGGAGCGAGTCAAGGGCGAAGGAGACGTCCGCGGCAGCGGCGGCGGCGAAGACCATCATCAGGGGCGTGAACACCCAGCGGGAGCGGCCGGTGCTGGTCTTCTCAAGCGCGATGAGTTTCTGGCCGTGGTCCGTGCTGGTGGTGGGGAGCGCGCTGGCGAGGCGGATCAGCAGTTTGCGGCCGATGTCGGCATCGGGGCGGGGGATCATGAACTCGCGGAAGGCGGCCACAAAGAGGGCGACGGCGAAGAGCAGACCCATCCAGGGAATGCGCAGAAGCTCGGCGCCCGTGACGATGAGCACGGCCCGCAGGACAATGCAGACCACAACGACCCAGAGGAGCATGCGGCGGCGCAGGGCGGCGGGGAGCTTGAAGTGGGCGAAGATGACGGCCAGCACCGCGACGTTGTCGATACTCAGGGCGAGTTCGGTGGCGTAGGCCGTGAGAAACTGCAACCAGGCATCCGCGTGATGGGCCGCCGAGCCCAGTTCACGGGCCACGCCCCAGAGGTTGGTCTCGTAGAGCCGGGAGATCGCGAGGGAGGAGAGCCCCGCCGCGGCGATCCAGAGGAAGACCGAGAGGAGTGCTTCGGTGCGGGTGGCCTCACGCGGCCTGCGGGTGATGACGCCCAGATCAAGGGCGACCAGGGCGGCGAGGAGCACGATGAAGATGGCCCAGGGCCAGATGAGCATGCGCTGGAGCGGGGCGGGGGAGGAGGGGTGAGGGAGAGGGTGCCGGCTGTGGCGGGTCAGTTGCCGAGTTTGTCAGCAAGGAACGCGGAAACGCGGTCGATGGCGATGCGCTGCTGCTGCCCGGTGTCACGGTCGCGGATGGTGACGGTCTGGTCCTTGAGCGAGTCACCATCGACGGTGAAGCAGAAGGGGCACCCTGCTTCGTCCATACGCGCGTACCGCTTGCCGATTGACTGCTTGGCGTCGGTCTCGATGAACCCGGTACGTCCGAAGCGGGCGAAGAGATCGTCGGCGAGCTTGTCGGCCACTTCGGGCATGCCGTCCTTGTCCACGAGGGGAAAGACCGCGGCCTTGATGGGGGCGATGCGGGGGTGGAGTTTGAGGATCTCGGGCGAAGGGCGCGAAGGATCAACGCTGTAGGCCTCGCAGATCAGCGCCAGCGCGCCGCGATCGAGGCCCGCGGCGGGCTCGATGCAGTGCGGCAGGTAGCGCTCACCCTTCTTGCCGCCGTTGGGCAGGGTCTCGCCGCGGGTGGTGTCGAAGTAATCGAGCTTGACCCTGCTGTGGGTCTGGTGCTGGCGGAGGTCAAAGTCGCCACGGTGGGCGATGCCTTCGAGTTCGCCGAAGCCGGGGGCGGTGAAGGGGAAGCGGTACTCGACATCGCTGGTGCCGACGGAGTAGTGGGAGAGTTCGTCCTTGTCGTGCTCGCGCAGGATCAGGTTCTCGCCCGCGAGGCCGATCGACTGCCACCACTCCATGCGGAAGTCGCGCCAGAACTTGTACCAGTCCTGCGATTCGTCGGGGTGGCAGAAGAACTCGAGTTCGGCCTGCTCAAACTCGCGCGAGCGGAAGGTGAAGTTGCGGGGCGTGACCTCGTTGCGGAAGGAGCGGCCGGTGTTGCCGATGCCGAAGGGGATGCGGACGCGCGAGGAATCGACGACGTTCTTGAAGTGGATGAAGATGCCCTGGGCCGTCTCGGGGCGGAGGTAGACCTTGGCGTCTTCGTTGAAGACGGCGCCGGTGTAGGAGAAGAACATCAGGTTGAACTGGCGGGGCTCGGTCAGCGTGCCCTTCTTGGCGGTGAAGGGGGAGGGCATGAAGGCCCGCTGCTCCTTGAGGAACTCCATGCTCATCGGCTCGATGACGGCGTACCGGGGAGCCCCGGCGACCTCCAGCACCACGAGGGCACGGCTCACGCCAGCGAGGGGCGAGGCGTGGGCGGCGCGGATGCCCAGGGTCTTCTGGAGTTTGCGGTCGTCAAGGAGCTGCTGGAGCGCCTCGCCGGGCGAACCGGCGACGACGGTGAGCGCGGGAACAGAGCCCTGTTTGGATGTGCCGATGAGCCCCGGGTCGGCGGAGATGAACCCTGCAAGGGCCTGGGCATCGGCACCGCCCTGGAGCGCGGCGCCGTACCAGACACCGTGGAGGTGATCGGCGCGGACGCGCTGCTTGGTCTCGGTGTCGTCCACCATCGGATCGTTGAACCCGCCGACGTGCCCGCTCGCCTCCCACACTTTGGGGTGCTGGATGATGCAGGTTTCGAGGGGGACGTTGCGGACGCGTTCCCCGTTTGGCCCCTTGCGGCCCCAGCAGGGGTTCATGATCATGTCCTGCCACCACGCTTCGCGCAGGTTCTTCTTCAGTTGGGCCCCGAGCGGTCCATAGTCCCAGAATCCGTTGATGCCGCCGTAGATGTCGCTCGACTGAAAGACAAACCCCCGGCGCTTGCAGAGGGCCATGATGGCATCCATCGACTTGGGCGTGCTGGACATAGGGGGTGAGGGTATGGAGGGCGGACACACCTCTCCGGCGCGGGTTCACGGTCGTCTACCATCGAGCCACAACGAGAAAGTGTCGATTCAACGGGTTTGGCGGTGTGGAGTCCCACGGCATGGCAGCAACAGAGTTCACGACGCTCAACCGCGGCTGGGTGGTGAAGATGGTCACCTTCATCGTCGTGCTCGTGGGGTTCGGTTTCTACGGCCTCTACGACGCGACCCTCGCCTATCCCGGGCGCGGCTATGAGGACGCGTCGTACAAGAAGATGCTCTATCTGGAGCGGTGTGACGAGGCGGCCAAGGCGGGGCGGGCCGACCTGCTCGACAAGTCCGCCATCGCCGCCCCCGATGCGCGGCACGCGCAGCTTATGGCCAACAGGGCGAAGCTTGAAGTCGCGGAGAAGACCGCCGAGCCCCTGCGGCCGGACTCGCGCGAGTATCGCGCGCTCCTCCCTGAACTGGTCGATGCCGCGGCTCTGCGCTGGCTCGATTCACTCGCGCTTGTGGGCGGACTGAAGCCCGAAAACACGGACTTCAAGGACCCGGCGGCGGAGTCGAAGGCGATAAAGGAACGCTGGTCCAAGGCCAGCCCCCCCAAGCCGCTGGAGAAGTACGACCTCCCCATGCAGTGGTCGTTCACGTTCATCGGGTTTGTCGGCGCGGCACTGATCGTGCTCCTTGTTCTGGCCACCAAGCGCAAGCGCTTCGGATGGGACCCGGTCGAGAAGCGGCTCTCCCTGCCCGGGGGCCAGACGCTGACGCCCGACGATATCGCCGAGTTCGACAAGCGCAAGTGGGACAAGTTCTACATCTTCCTGCACCTCAAGCCAAGCGCGGGTGGCGGTCAACGCAAGCTTGACCTGCTGCGGCACGCCAAACTGGAGGGTTGGGTGCTGGAGATGGAACGCATCGCCTTCCCGGAAAACGCGGCACCTGCTGAAGAGGAGCGTGCCTCGGAAACGCCAGCGCCAGCCAGCGCCGCGAGCCCGGGCCCGCAGAGTTGAAGCCATGAATGGCGGAGTCCTCGCCCGGAACGCTCAGCGTCCTTGCGGTGTTTCCGCGGGCTTGGGGGCCGTGAAGGGGCGAGCGGGCGTGTACTCGACCGGGTATTCCGGTCGTGGGCGGTACATCCCCTTGATCCATGTGAGGGCCTGCTGATAGCGGCGGTCGTCGGTCTTGCGGAAGACGGGCTTCCACTGGTCGGCTTCGCCCTTGAAGACGACAGGGTGGCGGATGGCCGCTTGATCGCGTCCCAACGCCAGGTGCAGGAGCGCGGACTTCTCAGGTGCGCCGTGGTCGATCAAGGGCGTGCCGTCGGCCATGCGGAAGCGGTCGAGGATCAGCAGGTTGGTGTAGGTGGCGGCGTCGCTGGCGGGCTTGCGGGTGGCGAGGATCAGCCGGCCCGCCTCGGTCCCGCCGTGGCACGCCGTGGTGGCGCAGGAGTTGGTCAACCAAGTGCGCTGCACGTCGTCGCGGAAGATGCGGATCGGTTCCGGGTTGTCGAGCACGCGCACCTGCGTGTAGAACTCGCGGGCCCGCAGTTTGAAGATCAGATCAAGCTGCTCGCTCCCCTTGGCCCGGTAGAGCCCATCGCGCCCTTCGCGACTGGTCGGAACGCTCGGATGCCCCGCGAACTGCTCGATGAGTTTGGTGATCACCTCGCGCGGGACCTCGATCCGTGGCGGACGCGAGAGGTCCACCTCGAAGACCCGGATCAGGTTGATCTGGTCATCCCTCAGGAGGGGAACCAGGTCCGGGGTCGCGGCGGGGAGGGGCGCGGGCTTCAACGGCTGGGATGCCCCGTCGGCCCCGCGGGTGCC
This sequence comes from Phycisphaerales bacterium, assembly GCA_052388255.1. Taxonomy (GTDB): domain Bacteria; phylum Planctomycetota; class Phycisphaerae; order Phycisphaerales; family UBA1924; genus JAEUIX01. Next base: position 848 of record JBQTIJ010000211.1, on the reverse strand, counting down.
CGGGGCGGTCGATGCGGGGCGGGTGCGAAGATCAAGCTGGGCCTGCACGCGCTCGCGGGCCCGTAGCGCGGACGGATCGCCGGGAAGGCGGAGCACGAGGGCATCGGCCTCGCGCGCTGCAAGGTCGAGCTGGTTGCGGGCGATGAGCCATTCGATCAGCCGGGCGATCTGCTCGGCGTCGTTTTCGTCAATCGCAGCCCGAAGCTCGCGGTAGCGCTCGGTCACGGGGGGAAGGATTTCGCAGCGATCAACGGTCGAGGCGTCAAACTTCGTATCGATCCCGCCGATCCGCAGCACGACCTGCTTCTCGTCGCGGAGCATCAGGAAACCCTGAAACTGCTGGCCGTCCTTCATCAGCAGCACGGCCTCCGGCGCATCGGGCCCGGGCTCGGTGGTGGCGGGCGTTGCGGTGGTGGGGGTGGCGGCCGGGGGGTTGGCCGGCGGCGAGGGCAGTGTTGGAGCGGGCGGGGTGGCCGGAGGTGTTGCCGGCGCGGGTGCGGGAGGGTCATCGGCCCTCAGCGCCGCGACCGCGCAGGTGCCACCGACCGCTCCCAGAAGGGCGAAGGTGCAGAGGCAGCGCGAGAATCTGTGGGCGTGGCGTGCGGGCATGAAACTCAGCCGTGATTGTTGGTGCGGTGAACGCCCGATGGGTGCGGGGCCGGACGGGGGTCGCCGCGGTCACGACGCGTGACGGGTATTCGCATTTGAGACGCCCGCGGCCTGCACGAAAACAGCGAAATCCGCTCGGAAACACGGCATCCGTGCCACCCTCGGTCACGTCCCATATCGGTTAGGCCGCGGAGCCGGTCGTACGGGTGGTGAGGACTGCGCACCGGCTTTGTTTCGCG
>JBQTIJ010000210.1:0-1894 GCA_052388255.1 Phycisphaerales bacterium | reverse complement strand
GCGAGCTGCACATCGACCCCAAGAAGGGGACGATGACCGTCAAGGGCAAGACCTTCACCCGTGAGGATGTCATCTCGATCGATGGCACCACCGGCGAAGTGCTCGTGGGGTCGATCCCCACGGTCGAGCCCAAGCTCTCCGCCGAGTTCGCGACCGTCATGCGCTGGGCCGACAAGTACCGCACCCTCAGCGTGCGGACCAACGCCGATACCCCCGCCGACGCCAAGAAGGCCCGCGAGTTCGGTGCCCAGGGCATCGGCCTCTGCCGCACCGAGCACATGTTCTTCGAGGGCGCCCGCATCAAGAGCATGCGCAAGATGATCCTCGCCGAGAGCAAGGAAGCCCGGATCAAAGCCCTCGACGACCTGCTCCCCTACCAGCGCGACGACTTCATGCACATCTTCATGGCCATGAAGGGGCTGCCCGTCACCATCCGGCTCATCGATCCGCCGCTCCACGAGTTCGTCCCCCACGAGCAGAAGCAGCAGGAGGAACTCGCCCGGGCCATGAACGTGCCCCTCGAGAAGGTCAAGCGACGGGTCGCCCAGCTCCACGAAGCCAACCCCATGCTCGGCCACCGTGGCTGCCGGCTCTGCGTGACCTACCCCGAGATTCTTGAGATGCAGGTCCGCGCCATCGTCGAGGCCACCATCGACTGCCACGCCAATGACATCAAGGCGATGCCCGAGATCATGATCCCGCTCGTCGGCACCCGCAAGGAACTCGCCTATCTCCGCCAGCTCACGGTCGAGACCATCGCCCGCGTGCGCACCGAGAAGCAGTGGCAGAAGCGAATCGATATCCCCATCGGCACCATGATCGAGATCCCCCGTGCCGCCGTCACGGCCGACCAGATCGCCGAGCAGGCCGACTTCTTCTCCTTCGGCACCAACGACCTCACGCAGATGACGTTCGGCTACTCGCGCGACGACATCAACACCTTCCTCCCCGACTACCTCAAGCAGGAACTGCTCGAGAACGATCCCTTCGTCTCCCTCGATACCACGGGCGTCGGGCAGCTGGTGGAGATGGGCGTCGTCAAGGGCCGCTCCACCAAGGGCGACCTCAAGATCGGCGTCTGCGGCGAGCACGGTGGCGACCCCAAGAGCGTCCACTTCTTCCACAAGGCCGGGCTTGACTACGTCTCCTGCAGCCCCTTCCGAGTGCCGATCGCGCGCCTCGCCGCGGCTCAGGCGGCCCTCATGCACGAAGGCAAGTAACCCCGCGCCCGAGAACCTATGCCGCTCCCCCCGCGCGGATCGCCGTAAGGGCCGCGCTGCGCCCTGAGAGTGGCCGAGGGAGTCTCGAACCGCCCTGCCCAGCTCCAGAGCGCGGGTGGCCGGGTCCAGGGCCGCCGGGGCCTGGGCGTAGCCGTCAATACTTTCAGTATTCCTTGAAACAACTGAAGGGCAAGGACGTATACTGAGGAAAGGCCCCCTCCGGGCCCCTGCACGCTCCACCGGCTCCAGAACACTCCCACGGCCTTTGAGCACATGGCCAAGCGCACACCCCAGCGTGGACCCAAGGCCCGGCCGCGGCGCGGCGAGGCGGCAGAGCGCAAGCCGGGTGAGGGTGGCAGCGCGGGGCGACCAGGCCCGCTGCTCGATGGGCAGGACCGGTTCATCGCGGCGTGGGGGCAGATGGGCTCCACCTGGGGCATCAGCCGGACCATGGCCGAGGCCCACGCGCTCCTGTACATCACCGGGCAGCCCCTGTGTACCGATGAGGTCATGGAACGGCTGAAGATCTCGCGCGGGAATGCCAGCATGTCGCTGCGGGCCCTTCTTGATTGGGGCATCATCCGCCGCGCCAGCAAGCGGGGCGACCGCAAGGAATACTTCGAGGCAGAGCAGGATGTCTGGACGCTCCTGAAGGCCGTAGTGCGCGAGCGGAT
>JBQTIJ010000209.1:0-10443 GCA_052388255.1 Phycisphaerales bacterium | reverse complement strand
AGAGGTCACCCGTCTTGAGGCCTTCAACCGCATCCGGTATGAAGGGCGCGGCGGTGAAGAGAAGGCCAAGGAGTGGGCCGAGAACGCCCCCGTGCTCGCCACTGCAATCGGGTGCGCGATTCAGGGGCTCGGCGACGCGGTCATCAATGCGAACCTCATGCCCCTTCCCATTGTGCGCGAGGCGATGTGGACGCGCAAGACCCGCTGGTTCGTCGCCGCCGCGGCTGTTGCGGTCGCTGCTGGTGGCGTGGCCTTCGTCAGACCCATCATCGATCAGGCGGCCGTTGCCTCGTCGCCCCGTACGGCGGAGATCGACGCGACCAAGCGACAGGCCAAGGGCCTGAAGGACGCGTGGGCCAAAGTGGAGAGTGAGGCCAAGACCGATGGCACGGCCTCCAACTGCCAACTGCTCCTTCATGGACGGGAGATCTACGCCGACATCTCCGAGGACCTCCTTGCACTGCTCAAGGCCGAGGCAGAGAAGGTGACCGAGGCGAGCAAGCCAGCGGACAAGTACGAGCGTGTGATCGCCAAGGACCTCCGTAGCGAATACCGCCTCTACCCCGCGGCCGTCGTGGTCGAGGACCCGACCAAGCCCCCTGCGCCGGTGCTGGCCGAGGGTGAGATCCGTCCCCGCGTGGCCCATCGGCTTGAGGTCATCATCGCGCTGCCAAAGGAAGACGCCCGCAAGATTCTTGACGACGTGATCAAGGCCTGGGCGGCCAAGCAGAACACCATCCCCGGTCGCGCGTACACCGTCGTGCCCGATGCGCGACTCCCCTGGCAGCTCATCTCCGAGCAGAAGCCCGAGGAAGTGAAGAAAGAGACGATCAAGAACGGCGTCATCCAGCCCCCTGAAGAGGAGCGGGCTCGCCCGGCACCTCCCCCGGCGCGGCCGTCAAGCCCGACACGGACGCCCGGCAGGCCGCCGCGCCCGGGTCAGGGGCCCGACCCCATGCACCCCGACAACATTCCGCAGACACAGTTTGACAACAGCAAGCCCCCGCCGGGGCAGCCGGGGAACAAGCCCGGCGCCGGTGAGGTTGACAAGCTCGCGCCCCTCGGCACCACTCCGCCGGTGGTCCCCCCGGGCGTCTTCCAGTCGCTCTTCTCCATCAACTGGGAATCGGTGATCAAGCAACCGGGCGATGCTGCCGGCGCAGCCGCCAAGGAGGGTGGCAAGTGAACAACCTCACGGAATGGATCAAGACCCACTGGGTGATCGTCGTCTCGGTCGCCGTGATGCTGCTCGTGCCGCCGGCGATGGTGTACTTCGCGCAGCGCATGTCCGCCGGGCTCGTCAAGGGCGTGCAGACGCAGGTCGATGCGGACGTGGCCGAGCTCAACGGCGCCAAGAACATCAACTACAGCATCCCCTCGCCCGTGGCGGGTGGACCGCCGACAGAGTACAAGGGACCGCCGAACCAGAAACTCATCGAGTTCTTCGAGGCCAAGCGCAAGAGCCAGGCGGATCAACTCGCCCAGATCGGCACCGTGGCGCTCGCCTTCAACCAGTCGAGCCGGACTCCGCTGGTCGAGGGAGTCTTCCCCGATTCCGAGACGAACACGATCCGCAAGCTTGAGTTCCAGACCCACTACATCCGCACTGCCTACCCCGCGCTCCTGAAGCGCCTCAAGATCGGCGTGGCCCCGGATCCCACCGAGCTCGTCCCCGAGTTCACACAGAAGAGGGCCGAAGTGGTGACCCGCCTGACGGGGACCAACTTCGACCCTGCCCAGACCGTGCCTGATGCGGTTCTCGAGCAGTACAACGCCGAGATGAAGCGCTACCGCATCAACCGCTACAAGCAGCACGCTGCCACCATCGCCATGTTCATCGAACCCGACGCGGCGTTCCTGCTCCCGGTCGAGCAGAACATCGCCCCCGACATGACGGTGCTCTGGGATTGGCAATGGCAGTACTGGATCCGCGAAGACATCCTCACCGCGGCTGTCCGCGCCAGCCGCGATGTTGCCGATCAGGGCGTTCCCGGGGCCGTCGTCAAGCGCGTGGATGGCATGCGCATCGAGGCGATCCGCGCCTTCTCGGGCGACGGCTCGCCGCTCGCTGAGTTCAACACCGCCGTGCCCCTGAAGCCGGAGGTTTCACTCTCCGGCCGCCTCGCGGGCCCCGGCACGGGCAACGGGATGTACGACATCCGCAACGTGACGCTCAAGGCCATCGTCTCGCTCAACAACCTGCCCCGCTTTGTGGATGCTCTGGCCGAGACGAACTTCATGACGGTCCTCGACATCGACTTCACCGAGGTGCCCGTCTATGACGAACTGAAGCTCGGCTTCTACTTCGGGGATGAACCCGTGGTGGCCGCGACGTTCACGATCGAGACAGTCTGGTTCCGCCAGTGGACCAAGAAGTGGATGCCCCCGGTGATGCGCCTTCAGCAGGGCATCCCCGAGGATGCGCCCGTCGATCCGAGCGCCGCCCCCGCCGGCGGCACCCCGCCCCCCAATGGCTGACCCGCGCAGCCCCGGCGGCCACGCCGCCGACTGAGCGACCACGCCGAACCTGTCGAACTTCCCACGCGACCATCCAACGAGGCCTCGACCCGGCCTGAACAAGAGCGAGCGAACACCATGGCTGTCAAGCGCATCGGTTTCATCGAACAGAACATCGAGCGGATCGTGATCGGCATCGCCGGCGCGGGCCTGCTCGGGGTGCTGGTCTACCAGTTCGTCGGCCCCAAGGCCGAGATCATGGTGCCCTCCGGCGTCGGCGCGGCAAAGACGCCCGTGCCCGTGGCGGACGCCTGGCCCCGCATTGAAAACGAGGCCAAGAAGCTCAAGGGCGAGATGGACGGCAACAAGTCCGAGCCGGACATCAAGCTTGCAGGTGGCGACGATATTGCCCGCCAGTTCCGCGAGACCCACAACGCACCCGTCTCGCGCAACCGCGCCATAGTGGTCGTCAAGAACGACAACTCTGCGACCGATCGGACGCCCACCATCGCGCTCGACACCTGGCACATTCCTGTGCTGCCCGCGCTGACCCCGCCTCTTGCCAACGCCTTCCTTTCGACCGTTGACAAGACCGAGGTGGATGCTGCGCCTGAGCTCGCCAAACGCCTCCCCGCCGCCATGCCCTTTGACATGCCCGGCGTCACCATCGAGACCTCGATCAATGGCGAGGCCCTGATGGCTGCCTTCCAGGTTGATCCTGAGGGCGCCACCAAGGCCCTCCCGCCCATCTGGTGGGAGAACGCCACCGCCGCTCTGCATGTCGAGGCGGTGCGAGAGGAACTCCAGCCCGACGGAACCTGGAGTGCGGGCGTCGCCGTCCCGCCCATGCCCGGCCGCCTCTCCCTCACCACCAACATCACCCGCGGCGTCGGCAATCTTGAGGTCATGACCCGGCTGATCGATGAGGCCTTCGCGGGTGAGCCCGAGATTCTCCGGCCCGAGTGGTATCAGCGTCCGCTGCTTGCGGGCAATCCCATCGGCGAGGATTGGCGGTCCCCGACCGAGGCCCTCGCCACCGGGCCCGAAGCGGTGCCGCAGGACATCCGAAAGGATCAGCGCGACCTCGCCGAAGCCGTCCGCAAGATCAATGGGCTCACCCGTCAGATCGAATCCGCCCAGCGCGAACAGAGCGGTGGTGGTGGTGGTGGTGGTGGTGGTCGCCCCGGTGTGGGCCGTCCCGGGCCCGGTGTTGATCCCACACGCCAGCGCATCGAAAACCTGCAACGCCAGATCGACACCCTCAAGGAGCGCGAGAAGGCCTTGACAGAGAAGCTCGCCAAATCCGGCCAGCGCATGGTCCGGCCGAAGGCCGATCCGACCGCGGGCTCCACGCTCTTTGCCCCCGGCAACACCACCATGTGGGTGCACGATGTCACGGCCGAGCGTGGCAAGACCTATCGCTATCAACTCACGCTCTGGCTCAGCAACCCGCTCTTTGGGCGCGTGCTCGACCAGTCGCAGAAGGAGCAGGCCACTCGGCCCGTGCTCAAGGGCCCACCGAGTGCGTGGAGCAATCCTGTGACGGTGGACGAGACGACGATGTACTTCGTGGTCAACGCGACCGACGGCCAGCCCGTCCGCCGCACCTCTGCCTCAACTGGTGCACGCGCGACGGCGGAGGTATACACCTTCTGGTGGGGCTACTGGCGGCAGGGCAAACTGGCGCTTGAGCCGGGCGACCTGCTGATGGTTGAGAAGGAGGTCCCCGACTTCGGCAAGCTTCTTGTCTCGGGCATGCCCACCAAGGACGGCGCGCCCGGCGGCGGCCCGAACGCCCCGCCCGCGCCATCGCGCGACGAGGAGCCGCGGAACACCGGCGGCGCAGGCCGTAACCGCCCTGTTGCCCCGCCGACGGGTGCGCCGGGTGAGAAGCCCGTGGGGCCCGCGATCGACCCCAAACTCCTTCCCAAGATCAAGATCGTGATCAAGCGCGATGCGTTCCTCCTCGACGTGGCCACGGTGGCTGAACTGCAGGGGCAGCGCGAAACGTCGAGTGTCTTCCAGGCGTACTTCCGCGAGAGCAACGGCCTTGTCCACGCCCGCCGGCCCGAGGCGGATCGCTCAGACAAGAAACTGAAGGAGCTTCGTGACTCCGCTCTTGCGGGTGACAACCTGCTGGCGTTGGGCGAAGGGAATCAGACGATCGAAGGCGCCAAGCCCAAGCCCCGTCCCGATGATCCGCCGCCCGGCGGCGGAGGTGGTGGCGGTGGCGGCGGCGGTGGTTGAACCGCCGGGTCATCACGACATCCAAAGCAAAGAAAAAGGACCCGCACAGAGTGCGGGTCCTTTTCGTTCATGCGGGTTGAGGTCCGCCGGTTTCTCGGAGGACCGGGGGAATCAGGTGGAAGCCGCGGCCGCGGGGGGCTCGGGGGCTTTCTCACGCGGAGTGGCGGCCGCGTCGGGCGCGGGCTGCACGTCAAAGTAGAGGTGGTCCTCGTCCTTGCCCTCGGTGCCCTGCCGCAGGGTCACATTGATGGTCGAGCCGTTCTTGAGCTCGCCCGAGAGGAGCATCTCGCTGAGCGGGTCTTCGACATAGGTGCCCACGGCACGGCGCAGCGGCCGGGCGCCGAACTCGGGGTTGTACCCCTTCTCGATGAGGAAGTCCTTGGCCTTCTGATCGATGACGAGCTTCACGGCCTGCTGGGCGAGGCGGGCGGTGACCTTGCCGACCTCCATGTCGATGCTGTTGATGAGGTTGTCCTTGGTCAGCGGACGGAAGACGACCACGTCATCGAGCCGGTTGATGAACTCGGGGCGGAAGAACCGCTCGATCTCCTTGATGAGGATGGTCTTGATGTTCTCGAAGTCGACCTCCGCGGAGCGCTTCTGGAAGCCGAAGCCGCCGCCGCCCTTGATCAGGTCCGCGCCGATGTTGCTGGTCATGATCAGGATGCAGTTGCGGAAATCGACGTTGCGCCCGAAGGAGTCCGTGAGGCGGCCTTCCTCCATGATCTGGAGGAGGAGGTTGAAGACATCCGGGTGGGCCTTCTCGGCCTCGTCCAGGAGGATGACCGAGTAGGGGCGACGGCGGACACGCTCGGTGAGCTGGCCGACCTCCTCGTAGCCGACGTAGCCGGGGGGCGCGCCGACAAGGCGGGAGACGTTGTGCTTTTCGCTGTACTCGCTCATGTCGAGCACGATGAGCGCATCCTCGTCGCCAAAGAGGAACTCGGCGAGGGCCTTGGCCACGAGGGTCTTGCCCACGCCCGAGGGGCCGCAGAAGACGAACGACCCGGCGGGGCGCTTGGGGTCCTTGAGCCCGGCCCGTGCCCGGCGGATGGCCTTGCTGATCGCCTTGATCGCCTCGTCCTGGCTGACGACCTTCTTGTGCAGTTCCTTCTCGAGATCGAGCAGACGCTCGGCCTCTTCCTTCTTCAGGCGCTTGAGGGGCACGCCCGTCATCTTGCTGATGACCTCGGCGATCACCTCTTCATCCACCAGCCCGGCGCTGGCGTTGGCCTTGTCGCGCCACTCGCGCTGGATCTGTTCCTTCTTCTTGCGCATCTGGTCCACGCGGTCGCGCATCTCGGCGGCCCGTTCATAGTCCGCGGCCTTCACGGCCTCGTCCTTGTCCACACCGAGCCGCTCGATCTGGGCCTCGATCTCCGCCAGGTCCGGCGGCTTGACCATGCTCTTGATGCGCACCCGCGCCCCGGCCTCGTCGATCGCGTCGATCGACTTGTCCGGCTGCACGCGACCGCTGATATAGCGCCCGGAGAGATCGACGGCCGCCTTGATCGCGTCGTCGGTGATCTTCACCTTGTGGTGCTGCTCGTACTTCTCGCGCAGGCCCTTGAGGATCTCGACGGCCTGCTCATCGTTCGGCGGGTCAACGGGGATGGGCTGGAAGCGCCGCGCCAGGGCCGCGTCCTTCTCGATGTACTTGCGGTACTCGTCAAAGGTGGTGGCGCCGATGCACTGGATCTCGCCGCGGGCCAGGGCGGGCTTGAGCACGTTGGAGGCGTCGATCGCCCCCTCCGCACCACCCGCGCCGACCAGCGTGTGCAGTTCGTCGATGAACAGGATGACGTTCTTGGCCCGGCGGACCTCGTTCATCACCGCCTTGATGCGCTCTTCGAACTGCCCGCGGTACTTCGTTCCGGCGACCATCATCGCGAGGTCGAGCACCACCAGGCGGCGGTCGGTCAGAATGTCCGGCACGTCGTTGCTGATGATCCGCTGGGCCAGCCCTTCGACGATCGCCGTCTTGCCCACGCCCGCCTCGCCGAGCAGAACAGGGTTGTTCTTCGTGCGACGGCAGAGCACCTGCACCAGCCGTTCGATCTCGTTGACACGGCCGATCACGGGATCAAGCGCGTTTTCCCGGGCGAGTTCGGTCAGGTCGCGACCGAAGGAATCGAGCGCGGGGGTCTTGCTCTTGCTGCGCGACTGCGTCGGGGCCGCCTCGGTCGGACCGCCCCCGGCGGAGGGTTCCTTGCCCGAGCCGCCACCGCCGCCGCCGGTGTTCTCCTCCTGTTCCGTGCCGGCGCCCAGAAGGTTCAGCACTTCATCGCGCACCTGCTCGAGCTTCAGCCCGAGGTTCATCAGCACCTGGGCCGCCACGCCGTCGTGCTCGCGCAGCAGGCCAAGCAGGAGGTGCTCGGTTCCCACATAGTTGTGGTTCAGGTTCCGCGCCTCTTCAATGGCGTACTCGATCACCTTCTTGGCCCGTGGCGTCTGGGGGAGTTTCCCCATCGTCACCATCTCGGGCCCGGCCTTCACGAGCTTCTCGACCTCAAGGCGGACCTTGCGCAGGTCCACATCAAGGTTCTTCAGCACGTTGGCGCCGACGCCGGAGCCCTCTTTGACGAGCCCGAGCAGAATGTGCTCGGTCCCGATGTACTCATGGTTGAATCGCTGGGCTTCCTGGTTCGCCAGGGCCATCACTTTGCGGGCTCGGTCTGTGAATCGCTCGAACATGGAGAACTCCTCCGGGCACCGTGTCGAGGGCCTCTTGCCCTCCCCACGATGACCGCAACCGCCTTGATCCTGACCGTTGTTGATCGGTCAGATCGCCGCTGGAATCGGGTCGGCTTCGAGGCGTATCGCCCCGAATGCCCGCGAACTCCCGCGTGAAGGTCTTTGTTTGGGATGGCCTTCACCCACTCGATCTACCCACCATACGTCCGAAAGCGTATTCGGTGCGGACCACCCAAAAGATGCCCGAACAGAGCAACTTCGAATGCCTGATTCTGAAGTGCAGATGGCGTGCCGCCCCGATGTGGCGTTTCCGAAGGCGCAGGGGCCTTCGCGGATGCCCGTGGCATTGTCGGCTGCCGCAGTGGCAGGGGCAGCTCCGCGTTCACAGGAAGGTCACGGTGCGCCGAGAGCCCAATCGGCACGCGTCGCCTGGTTCGACCAGCGTCGCATGTCGCGCAGCTCATCAACGGTGAACCCCTCGACGTGTCCATCCACGTGTGCTGCTGTCGCCCGGCCGAAGAAGCGCGGGTGGATGTTCCCGTAGGCCTCGGGCTCAGCGCTTTCTTCGTAGGTCGCGGCCGACCAACGCGGCTCGAGCAGCGCGGGCGCATCGGCGGTGTGGAACCCCGGCACCACGCCGTTGCCCTCCATGCCACCATCCGCATCCACGCCACGCGCCGAGACAAAGGCCATCAACCGGGCCGGGTTCTTGGCCTGGTCGATCCGGGTGAGATAGAACGATCCGTAGATGCGCGTGGCGTTGTCATTGAACCCGAGTCCGGGTTGCGACTTGCCGCCGACAAAATCCGCATTCATCCCCAGCGTGGGCGAAACGCTCACGGCGTACTGCACGTCCGTGCGATTCTGGTAGCGCTCGAGGATCTTGTCGTCGTCGTACAGCCCGCGGAAGTTGTACTCAAGGTACGGGGCGATGCGCCATGGATAGCGCCGGGCCGTCTGGCCGTAGACGCGATCACCCTTGTCATCCACCACCACGATGGGGCGCACGCCCGCGGGAGGACTTGCGCTGGTGCTGCTGGCGGTCGCATACCCGGGGAGGATGATCCCCTTGTGGTCATTGGAGTAGACGTTGAATGCCGCGATCAACTGCTGGGCCGCCGCAAACTCGCGCGATCGTTTCGCCAGCGTCCGGCACCGTCCGACCGCCGGGAGCAGCAGCGAAATCAACAGCGAGATCACCGCGATCACCACCAGCAATTCACTCAGCGTAAAAGCCCGGTGCACCCGTGCCGGAATGAACCTGCGGAGGGGGCAGCGCTTTGAGCGAAGCCCTCGAGCGCGTGCTGCGTCGTGGATCGGTGGCGGGTTCTCAGCAGCCATGCGAGCGGTGGTCACCATCGGGCATTCCATCCTGAAGTCGAGAGCGTATCGTGGTTCACTCGAAGACGTAGGCCGCGGGCGGGTTGTTCACACCCATCCCGCCCATCTTTCCACTTCTTGCCCCGGTCTTGCCCGAGGTCCGGGCCCGCAACCACTCATTCGCGTCTGGCCCGTTTCCGGTTTTCTAACTCAAATTGCTGTTTGACAGCATTGCGATTGCGACGTACTCTCAACTATAGCCAGCGGCATCCCTCCCCGCAGCGTCATCCTGCTGCCCGGCCAGACGCTTTCGACCAACCCCCCCAAGGATCGCCCACCATGGTCAATCGGACACCCCCTGCCAGCCGCCGCATCCTTGGGTCGTCAGCGGCGCTGCTCGTGCTGGCAACCGCCGCGGGCGCGCAAGACCTTGTAATCGGGCCGCCTTCGGTTGATCGCTGGATGTATCCCTTCGCCAGCGGTGCAGGGACGCGCTCAACGGCCCCGGCCTTTGCGTCCCTCAATCTCTGTGGTACGGACGATCGCTTTGATGACCGAGATGCCCAGTTTCTCGTCATCTTCAACACCACCGGCGCGGTCGCGCCCGGGGCAGCGCCTGAGTCGTATGCGGTGTCGATGGTCCGGCTCACGGTCAGCGTCTGCACGGATGTGAACGTCGGCACCACGTTCACCTATGACGGAACCCATGACCAGATGGCGACTTACCTTGCGGCGGGGGACGCGGCCCAGGGGTGCGGGCCCGATCCGGCTCGGGTTCCCGATGCCGATTCCGGCCGACCGGTTGAGCTCTTTGCGGTCGCGTACCGCAACGGCTTTACGCCACTGACCTACCTCGAAAACTCTCCCTTCAAGCCCGGGAGCGCGTTCAACCCGCCGTGGATCAACGTGCGCAACGCCTTCCCCATGTGGTTCGATGTCGGCGGCCAGGCACTCGATGCGTCCAACCACGTCAAGGCCCGCACCGAGCTTGTTCCCCTCGCGGTCGGCCAATCCAGCACGCCCGCGGGCGGCATCCCGCAGGATGGGGCGATCTTCACGTTTGACCTTGATCTCTCCAACCCCGGCGTCCGTGCGTACGTGCAGCAGGGGCTGGCGATCGGGCGGGTGGCGCTCTTGGTCACCAGCATGGCCTTCGCCGAGCAGGAGACCGTCGGCTCATATCCCACGTTCTATGCGCGCGAAGCGGTGGGGCCGCTCTTTCCGAATGCGAGCGCCCCGGCCCTGATGATCACGCTTGATGCGGGAGAGCCCTGCGCCACGGATTTCAACAACGATGGCTTCGTGGAGCCGGGCGATCTTGACGAGTTCATCACGGCCTTCTTCAGCGACAACGAGGCCGAGCGCGTGCGCTGTGATTTCAACGGCGACGGCTTCGTCGAACCCGGTGACCTCGATGAGTTCATCACGGCGTTCTTCGAGGGTTGCTGAACCGACGCCCGACCGGGAGTTTCGTTTCCCGGCCCTCCCCGCGCGGCTACACGCCCCGCCCGGGGCCTGAATTCGCACCGCTGAACATCCGATATCCCCTCATGGACGGGGCCGGGCTGCGCGTTCGCTGCGTGACTCCCGGTCCTTTGCTGCACTCCTTCCTCTCAGACGGGGCACACCATGAACCGCTCGATCTCCGCTCGCCGCGCCGCTGCTTTGAACCTTGCTTGCGTCCTCCTCCCTGTCGGCATTGCCGGCTGCGCTGGGTTCACGAAC
>JBQTIJ010000208.1:0-13398 GCA_052388255.1 Phycisphaerales bacterium | reverse complement strand
CCCTACGGCCCGGCCAGCGGTGATCCCGGCAGTCCCTACCCTTGACCACAGACTCTCATAGCAAGTGGTACAGGAAATGGGGGCAGGTCAGCATGACGCTGACGATGAATCACTTGCCCATGTGGCTGATGATCGCGTCGGCGAACTCGCTGCACTTGAGCTTCGTCGCCCCCTCCATCATGCGATGGAAGTCGTAGGTGACCGTCTTGGCACCGATGGCGCCATCCATGCCCTTGATGATGAGGCCCGCAGCGGCGGTCCAGTCGGCGTCGCCGCCCGAGCCCATGTACCGGAGCATCATTTCGCCCGAGAGAATGACCGAGCCGGGGTTGACCTGGTCAAGGTTGGCGTACTTGGGCGCGGTGCCGTGGGTGGCCTCGAAGATGGCGTGGCCGGAGATGTAGTTGATGTTGGCGCCGGGGGCGATGCCGATACCGCCGATCTGGGCCGCCAGCGCGTCGGAGAGGTAGTCGCCGTTGAGGTTCATGCAGGCGATGACGGCAAAGTCCTTCGGCCGCGTGAGCACTTGCTGGAGCGTGATGTCCGCGATCGAGTCCTTGATCATGAGCAGGTTCTTCCACTTGCCTGCGCCATGGGTTGGCCAAAGGGCCTTGAGCACGCCCTCGACCTCGCCCACGATCTTCTTCTGCTGGTCGGGGGTCATCATCTCATAGCCCGGATCGATGGCCTGCGCATTGGCCACGGCGGTGAGATCAGGGTTTGACTCCTTGTTGCCGAGGATCCAGCTCTCACGCTCGGTGACACATTTGCTGCGGAAGCCGCCCTCGGCATCCGGGGCGGTGGCGAGTTCGTACCCCCAGTCCTTGAAAGCGCCCTCGGTGAACTTCATGATGTTGCCCTTGTGCACGAGCGTCACGCTCTTGCGCTTTTCCTTCAGGGCGTACTCGATGGCGGAGTAGATCAGACGCTGCGAGCCCATCTTGCTGACGGGCTTGATGCCGATGCCGACATTGACCTTGTGGTCCTCGGGCGTGTCGTGGCCGTCCATGGCGGCCTTCGCGAATGCTGCCGTCGCGCTCTCGGAGCCAAAGCGGATCTTCTTGAACTCCTTGGGGAACTCCTTCTCCATGAAGGCCAGGAACTTCGTTGCCTCGGGGGAACCGGCGGACCATTCGATGCCCGCGTAGATGTCTTCGGTGTTCTCGCGGAAGATCACCATGTCGCAATCGCCGGGCTTCTTCACGGGGCTCGGCACACCCTGGAACCAGCGGACAGGCCGAAGGCAGACATAGAGGTCGAGAAGTTGCCGCAGGGCCACGTTCAGTGAACGGATGCCGCCACCGACCGGGGTCGTGAGCGGGCCCTTGATGCCGACAAGGTACTTCTTGAAGTCGTCGATCGTCTGGTCGGGGAGCCAGTTGCCCGTCTTGTTGAAGGCCTTCTCGCCTGCGAGGACCTCGTGCCAGTGGATCTTCTTCTGCCCTTTGCTCGCCTTCTCGACCGCCGCGTCCATGACGCGCACCGAGGCCTACCAGATATCCGGGCCGGTTCCGTCGCCCTCAATGAACGGGATGATGGGGTCGTTGGGAACGTTCAGTTTGCCGGCGGACATCGTGATGACGTGAGGCATAAGGGCTCCGAAAAGGGCTCGCGGTTTGAGCGCGGCCAGCCGAGAGAGGGAGACGTTGAGCGTGCGATCGGAGGATAGCGTCCACCCTCGCGGATGGTCCCGGAAGGTGCAACGAAAAAGGCCCACGGCATGTGCCGCGGGCCTTGGGAAGTGCAATGGATGTGCAGGCCGGATCAGCCGTTGATGGCCGTGACCTTCACCTTGGTGTACGCCTGCCGGTGGCCGGTCTTGCGGCGATAGCCCTTGCGGCGACGGAACTTGTGGATATGCAGTTTTTCGCCCTGCACCACGCTCTCGATCACTTCGGCCGTGACCGATGCGCCCGAGACAATAGGGGTGCCGATCTTGGCCACGCTCTCGCCGTCGCCGACACAGAGAACACGGTCAAACTTGACCGTCTTGCCCGGTGCGGCTTCGCCACCTTCGATGAGATCGATGAGGATCACATCGTCCTTCTGAACCTTGCGCTGGCCGCCACCCTCTTCGATGATCGCGTACATGATGCTGTTCCTCAAGCGGTGAAAACGCCCTTCCGTCAACCGAAAATCGGTTCGGAGTTGGGTCGTGATGCTATGCCGAGCCCCCGCCGAAGGCGAGCAAAATGGTCCGCCGCCTATCTTTCGCCATGACGACTCCTGCCGAGACGATTGTGGAAAAGCTCCGGACCCTGGGTTTGGCCCTGCCGGCCCCTGCCAAACCAGTCGCGGCCTATATCCCCACCAAGCGGGTGGGTGACATGCTTTACGTGAGTGGACAGGTTCCCTGGATCGACGGGAAGTTGATGGCCACGGGCTCGGTGCCCACGACGGTCTCGATGGAGGTAGCCCAGGCATGCGCCCGCCAGTGTGTTCTGAATGCACTCGCCGCGGTCGGGGCGGCTATGGATGCGGAGGGGGGCATCGGTGCGATCCGGTCGGTAGTGCGGGTGGGGTGCTTCGTGGCCTGCGAGCCCGGGTTCACCGATCATCCGAAAGTGGCGAACGGCGCGAGTGATCTTCTCGTTGTGCTCTTTGGCGAGCGGGGCCGCCACACCCGAGCCGCGGTCGGAGCGCCGTCTTTGCCGCTGGGCGTGCCGGTCGAGGTGGAGTTCTTGTTTGAGGTGAATGGACCAAACTGAAAACGGAGGCGCAATGGACCGTGACACGCTTGACCGGTTGGCGCTCGATGCGGCGTTGGCCATGGCGATCAAGTCGCGCTCGGAGAAGGGAATCCCCATCGGGTCGGCCCTGATGGACGCGAAGGGCAACATCGTCGCCGCAGGGCACAATCTGCGTGTGCAGTCGGGCGATCCGACGGCCCACGCGGAGACGGTGTGCATCCGCGCGGCGGGCCGAAGGCGCGACTGGCACACACTGACGATGGCTACGACACTTTCGCCCTGCGCTATGTGCAGCGGTACGGCCGTGCTGCACCGCATCCCGCGCGTGGTGATCGGTGAAAACCGGACATTCATGGGTCGCGAGGACTGGCTTCAGGCGGAAGGGATCGAGATCCGTCTACTGAACGACGAGCGTTGCGTGGCGTTGATGGAGGAGTTCATCCGCTCGAACCCGCACCTCTGGGATGAGGACATCGGCGTGCCCGAGTGACCGGTGGCATGGCGAGCGAACACGCTACGGCCAAAACGACAAGCCCCCGGCGGAGTGCGCCGGGGGCTTGCGAACATGCGTGATGCTCAAACGATCGATTACTTGACTTCGACGATGTCCTTGGCCGTGCCGGCCGCGACACCCATGACCGCAGCGCGGTCGGCATCAAGAGCGCCACCGGCCTTGAGCGCGGCGTCAAGGTGACCGGCGAGAGCGTTGAACTCCGCCTCGGTGACCTTCATGCCAGCGTGGGAGGACTTCATGTCCTTGCCGCCGTACTTGAACGGCCCGCCGGTGTTGGCGGAGATGAGCTCGACGAGGCGCTGCTTGAGGTTGTTGACCTGCTCGCCCGAGGGCTTCCACTCCGGGTAGCCGGCGACGTTCTTGCGGAAGAAGTTGACCTTCGGGTCGCCCGCAGCGCGACCGACAAAGTCGTCCACGACCTTGCGGACGTTGGCCTCGCCACCGAGGCGGTCCCACAGAGTCTTGGTCGCGACTGCCGCGGCTTTCGGGGTCTCCTTCTTGTCCTTGTTGCAGCCAGAAAGAACCGTGGTTGCCAAGCCAACGCAGGCGATGAGAGCGAGTGCACGAGTCATGGGGAATCTCCTAAAGCGGGCGACTGTGAAGTTATCGGTCGCGAACCCGGCGACCGAGGTCGAATGTAGCACAAGGTTGCCTAAACGTCCAGTATTCACACCCTTTGCCCCCGGAACGCGGGTTTGCCCCGTCTGGAAGGCCGTCAACGTGGCCCATGCTACCTGCCAGCAACCTCACCGAACGGCGAAGACAAGGGTTCGCTATCCTCGTCGGAGTCCCCGTCGGCAAGGGGGGGCCAAGGGGCCGCGAACTCGATGACGGGAGAACGTAACCGCATCATGGCGATCGTGGCGCTGCCGCTGGTGGTGCTGCTCACCGTGCTCAGCGTCCTTGATGCCCTTCGGCTGAAGGCCGAGACCACCGAGAGGGAGCGTGCTCGGCTGACGGATGCTGCAACTGACCGGGCCCGACAGTTGAACGAGCGCCTGGCAAGAGTGCATCAGGCGGCCCGTCTGGTGCAGGAAGTGGTAGAGTCCTCGGTGGGGATGGATGACACGGCGCTCTATTCCCTGCTTGCTCGAACGGTTGAGCAAGAGGAGTCGATCTCCTCTGCGGCGATGTTGTTCGGTCCGGGGGGGCGGCTGGCGGGAGCGCACGGGCCCGAGCTCGAGTCGGAGTTGCCGGTCGTTGCTCGGGAGCCACTCGTGGCGGCAGACGCTCGGGATCCGTGGTTTGGGCCGGCGGTCATTCGCGGCGCGGGCATGATCGGTCGTACGGACCTCGCCGGGACGGCGCTCGGCGCGGCGTGGCTACGACGATCCCGGGAAACGAACGAGGGTTGGGCATTGGTCGAAAGCGCCGAAGCGTTCGCTCCAGATGGCCAGGCCCTGCACTGGAACGCCATCCGCGAGGGCATGACGGTTCGGAGGTCGGCGGTGATGCTCGAGGTGGGTGAGGCGGCTTTCAAGTTCGCGCCTCTTCCCAAAGGGGCCGCCGCGCATCTGATCCACTCCGGCACGGGGCTGCCGATCGGCTCCAGAGACAGTGCCGACACAGTGGCGATAGAGCCAAGGGCGTTCCGCGCGGCCGTTGCGCCTGACCCGAGCGGAGAGCATCGCACGGAGAAGGAGATGGAGTTGGCCGTCGCGGGTGAACTGAGCATCGCGGCTATGGCGAGCGTGAGCAACTTCGATTTGGCCGTGGTGGTCTCCATGCCTCGATCGGCCATCATGCGGGGGGTCTATCGCGAACTTCGCCAGCGTGTACTCGCAGCGGGCATTGTGGTCATGGTGCTGGTCGCGGCGGCCGGAACGCTCGGGCCATGGATCATGCGTCCTTGGCGGAGAGTCGTGGGCGAGTTGGGCGAACAGTTGCTGGATCTCGGGGTCGGGAGCGAAGCCGCCGCCGGGGCCACGGCGCGTGTGGCGTGGCCGACCGGTGGAGGCGTCGGGGGAAGCGGCAGCGCGGGTGGGGGTGGCAGCGGGGGTGGCGGGAGCGATGACGCGATTGCTCGGTCGATCCTTGCATCGCAGCTCCAGACGGCCTTCCCGCGCAGGCCGGAGTTTGATCTGCATGCGATCGCCGCGCCAGCCCTGCGGGTGGGAGGAGATTTCTATGACTTCTTCGCAGTCGGGAAGGAAACCCTTGCGGTGGTGATCGCGGATGTCGCGGGGAAGGGGGTGGGCGCGGCGATGTTCATGAGCGCCACGCGCACGCTGGTGCGCGAGTTGGCGCTGGCGGAAGGGGGCGGAGAGTCCCCCGGCGCGGTGTTGACCCGGGCGAACACGTTGCTGATCGAGACCAATCCAGAGATGCTTTTTGTGACGACGTTCTTAGGGTTCTACAACGTGCGGACGGGGGTGCTGGTGTGGGCGAATGCCGGGCATCCGTCGCCGCTGCTCGTCCGGGCTACGGGAGGCCGCCCGCTCACCGAGCAACTCGGGCGGGCGACCGGCACGGTCATGGGCGCGCTCCCTGGGATTGAATACCCCGACCGCGAGGCGATGTTGCAAGTGGGTGACCGGGTGGTGATGTACACCGACGGCGTGAGTGAGGCGACCGCCCCGGGAGGGGCGATGTGGGGGATTGAGATACTTTCGTCACTCTGCATCGAGCAGGCCGCGCTGAAGTGCGAATCGCTCTGCCGCGAAGTGATGCTGGCGGTCGACCGTTTTCAGCATGGCCGCCCACACGACGACGCGACGATCATGGCGCTCCGGCGGCTTCGCTGACAAGGGTGGCCAGCGAACGATCGAGGGCGGCGGCACCTGCGGAGGTCAGCAGCCAGTCCATGGGTGCGGGCACATCCGGGGCCAGTGTGCGGGCGAGCGGTCCGACCTGCTGCCAGATGGCAGGGTCGGTCGGTCCAAAGAGCGCGAGCATGGGAATGCCGAGTTGGGCGGCAAGATGGGTCGGTCCGGAATCCGCACCCACGAACGCGCGGGCGTCGCGCGTCAGCGACAGAAGATCTGTCAACGTGCTAAGGAGGCGTATGGGCGGAAGATCAAGCCCGCCGCTCAGGGGGAATCGCGCCCACCGCTCGCGTTCGGCCTCGCCGCCGATGACGATGTTGGGGATCGAGCGTTCGGTCAGCGCCTTGACGATGCGTTGGAGGACAGTTATTGGGATCGCCTTGGCCGCGCCTCCGGCGCCCGCGTGCACGAGAAGCGGTCCCGCGGGGTTGAGCGAAGGAGCGGCAGAACCGGCGCGGGCCACGTCGAAGGTCCTCCAACACTCTGCACGGGATGGACTCCCCGGCGGGCCCACGAACTGGACCGTGGCCCTTGGGAACGCCGACGACAGACGCGAGCGGAAGGATCGCTCGGCCGCGCTCTCGCCATCGGCCATGAAGACGATCACCCGGGCGAGGGCGCGGTCCTCGAATCCCGCCCGAGCGAGGTCCGCCGGACGCCAGAGCGCGTTGAGGATCGGATTCTCGATGTCCACCGCGCGCACGCCCAGAACAGAGGAGGCGAGTTCGGCGCGAGAACGCCCAGTCGCCCATGCGGGTTGCTCCCCACGCGCGGCGAGGGCGCGAAGCAGGGGCCACACGAGGATTCCATCCCCCATGGCCCCGGGATGGATGAGGAGCGTGTGGCACCCGGCCCAAGGGGTCTTGTCGCTCGGCATCACGAGCCGCGCTTCTTTCGCGAGCGGCGACGATGGGTTTTTGCGCCTGGTGTAGCCCGTTCGCGAGCGAACCTGAGTGCTTCAAGGACGGCAAAGCGGATTCGCGCGCTGGCCTGGCGATGCTCAATGCCAAGTTCGCTGGCGAGCGTCGCGACCGAGGCGGGTGGGTTCTCGGAGAGCCCGAAGTGCCGCGCCAGAAGTGATGCCTTGGCCGGGGCAAGAAGGGGCAGGGCCTCACGCAGGCGGGCATCGGGCTCAAGAACCGTTTGCCAGGTCGCGACCGTTCTGGTCCAGTCGCGGATGCGCGCCGGCTGGAGCACGGGCACGGCCCGCGCGGCCACAGTTCGCGATGGTGCGGCAACGGCGGCGTTGGCGCGGGCGGCGATCCAGCGAGAGACCGCGCGGTTCAGCAGCAATCCCGCACCCGCGGCCAACCGTCCACCCTTGCGGTGGTCGTGCTTCTCGACGGCCGCCACGAGCGCGGCGGTGCACTCGCGGAAGAGGTCCTCGCCAAGTTCGGGTGGGTGCTCGAGCAGCCCGCGACGTGTCTGCGTCTCGATGGTCTTGAGCATCAAGAGGTGTTGAGTCGCCACCAGCCGCGCGCGGAGGCGGGCGGCCCAGCGAAGATCGGTGGTGATCGCATCGAGCGCGACCGCGCCCGGCGGATTGCCATGCGCGGGCAACCTGTCGATCGCGGCCCGGGCTCTTCGAAGAAGCCCACTGTGGGCCTGCACAAGCGTGGCCTCGACGGCAGCCGTGAGTGGCCGCGCGAGCATCGCCGCCGCGGCCAGTTCCGTGAGCGAGCCGGCACCCCACAGATCGAGACCTGTGGTGGCGATGGGGTGTGCGAAGGCGAGCGTTGGAGGAGCGCTCTCGGTACCCTCTGCGGGGCCGAGGTCGAGTGCGCGGAGCCATCGCGCCTGTTCAAGGAGCGCGGCCCGGCGGATTGCTCCGGGTGTCTTGCCGAACCGGCGGGCCACAGCCGCCGGAGAGATGCCTCGGCGCAAGGCCCTCTCCGCCACGGCCCGTGCCCGGCGGCTCAAGGGGACGCCTTCATCGAAGATCGCACGATCGCCCGATCGATCATGACGGGTGAGGAACCGACGGCACCCTTCGACCGAGCGACTGAACCTTGCCGCGAGCCGGCTCGCCGTCTCAAATCGCGAACACCCCAGCACCCGCCGGTATCGCGCAGCGCGGCGGAGCATGCGTTCCTCGTCGGTCAGAGCGATCCGGGTGAAGGCCGCGGCGCGCTGAAGCTGGGTTCCGAACCGAAGTGCGAACGCCTCCACGCCGTGCGGGTTGAAGACGACAACACGCCCCCCGTTCGACAGCAGCACCCGCCGGCACGCGAGACCCTGGCGACGATACCGCTCGAGCGTTCGACGTGAGACTCTCCATCGCGCTGTCAGTTCCGGGATGCTCACCCACCCCGCGCATTCGTCCTTGCGGAGCTCAGCCCGAACGCTCAGCCGCTCAATGAGTGCCGAGAGGTCGGCAAGCAGCGCCCCGCCGTCGATCATCGCCGGCGACTTCAGGTCCGGGCGAAATCCCGTGATCCTTGCGGCGATCCAGTCCTCCGGATAGAGCTGGTCGGGCACGATCGTGGTGGGAAGCTCCTCCGCAGCCAAGAGATGGCGGCGGGCCGCGGCCTTGGGCACGAACTTGAGTTGCTCAGCCAGAGCGGCGATGGGGGCGCACTTGATGGTCGGGAGAGGTGGCAACGGTCAGCGGTACGGCAAAGTGGAGCGAGAGCGTTCGCGCGGTGCGGGCCGCGTGGCGTGAAGAGGTTCAGCCGAGCGCCACGGCATCGGTCTCTGCCCAGGTCACCTGTTCAGTGGGTGAGAGCCCGAGGGCGTGGCACTCATGGAGAAATGTGGCGACCGCGCGACGCTCGCGCGGGCCGATCTCAAATCGCAGGAGTTCGCCCAGATATTGTCGCGCAAGGTCCGGCGGCCAGCGGCGCTCGCTGGCGCTCTGATCAATGAGCCAGTCGAGCCGGAGCGTGTTGCGGAGCCGTTGGCGCCGGAGAAGTTCCGCCGCGGCCCGGATCGCGGGCTGGTCCGCTTCGTCGCGCCGGCACATCCACGCGGCGTACACAAATGGGAGTCCGGTCAGGCGCTTCCACGCCTCACCAAGGTCGAGTTGGTGGGGATAGCGCACGGCCGGGGGTGAGTCGGTGACCACCTTGTCGCCAATAAGGAGCATGGCTTCCGGCCATTCCGGCCCGGCGTTTGACTCTGCTGCGCAGGTGGCGATCCGCTCGCGTGCGTCGAAGTCCACGATGCGCGGGCGAAGACCGTGGAGGCGTTGGAGCAGCACGCTCAGGAGGGCGACCGATGTGTGGCTGTCGGTGTCGGCGAACACCGTGCTCAAGCGCTCGATGGGCACCGCGCTGAAGAGCCGGACAGTGAGCGTGGGGCCGTCGCAGCCGATCATCCCCGCGGGAATCACGGCAAGCGGGGTGGTGCTGCGGGCCGCATCAATGATCGATGCCAGCGCGATATCGAGTTCGGCCGGCCTGCCGTCCGCTCCGGGGGAGAGGAGCGGCCCGAGTTTGGCTGGCACTGCGGCCACCAGCTCAAGTTCCCGGTGAACATCGAGCCCCGCCACCAGCGGCAGCGTGTTGAGGTACTTCACAAAGCCGATGCAGGTGGTCATGGGACGCTCTCGCGGCGGCGTGGACTCAGTTAGTAGTGCGGGCGACAGACCGGGAGGCGCTGGCGGAGGGGCGTGCCCGAAGTGTCGCGATCGTTGGAAGGAGCTCGGCCGCGGGGATTGCTTTCGCCTCCCCGGTGCCCAGGTCAAGGAAGTGGGCGCTCCCGTCGCCGGTGAGGGTCGCACAGAACCTCGCACCGATGGCGCGGGCCTCGCCCGTGGCGGTGCTGACGCTCTGTGCGGGCCGGGCGTGGAGCCCGGCCGCGCGGCAGGCGGCGAGCAGCCGCGTGGCTTCGGCGGCGAGATCGTGCGGACCGGCGAGCAGTACGTCGCACTGGCTGCCGAGCATGGACCGGAGCGCTTCGTCGGTGGGCATGAGCCCGCGTTCCGCGAGCAGCACGGCCAGAGGAATGTCGCTCATGCCAAACCCGACAGCGGACGTGGGCGACCCGCCGAAACGCGTAATGAGGTCGTCATAGCGCCCCCCGCCCCCGAGCGAGCGGGCGGCCCCGGCCGCGCCCAACGCAGCGACTTCAAAGACCATGCCTGTGTAATAGGAAAGCCCGCGGACGACGCTCAGTTCGAGGTCGCACCACTCCAGCACGCCGAAGCGATCGAGCTCTGTGGCAAGCTCGCGGATCTGGTAGAGCGATCCGCTTGTGATGCCGCCGACGGCACCGAGCACACCGGGTGGGACATCCGCAAGGAGATCGTCGAAACGACGGGCAGCGAAGTTGGCCCCGGCCTGAACGGCCACGGCGTCAAATGCCGCCAGCGCGAGCCCGAGCTCGGCCGCCTGACGCGCGGCCTGGGGCGGACTGACCTGTGAGCGAAGATCAAGAAGGTCGAAGGCCTCGCCCATCCGTTCGCCACTGACCCCGGCGCCAGCAAGAAGGGCCCCGGCGCAGACGCGGTGGCTGAGGCGGATGCGCACGTCGCGGGGGGTCAGGCCCACCCGGTCGAGCAGTGCAGCGCAGCAAGCGATGATCTCAGCATCCGCCTGGGCCGAGCCATCACCGATCACGTCGGCGTTCCACTGGCGAAACTCCCGGGGCCGGCCCGAGGCAGTGCGCTCAGCGCGGAAGCAACTGCCGGTGAAGAACCAACGGGTCGTCCCTGCGGGCTTTTCGGCTTGGCCGGCGTACATGCGTGCGAGCGTGGGCGTGAACTCGGGGCGGAGGGCGAAGACCATCTCGCCGCCGCGCTGTGAGAATGCGAGCGCCTTCGCCGAGAGCGTCTGGCCGGAGTTGTGCGTGTACAGGTCGAGGTGCTCGAAGGTCGGACCGTCGATCTCCTCGAACCCATGCGAGACCGAGACGCGCCGCCACGCCTCTTCGATGTAGCGACGTCGTGCGAAAGCCCGCGGCTCAAGGTCGCGGGTGCCGATTGGGGCCTGAAACCAGATAGGTCGGTTCATCAGCCCGAGGGTAGCGAAGGCGAGGAAGGTGGCGGTCGGCGCGGTCCAAAAGCGCCGAAGGGGCCGATGTTTCCATCGACCCCCTCGCGCCACACAGGAGAAACCGATCATGAATCCGAGGCGATAAAGGCCACGCACCCGGGTTTTATCAGGAACTGAGAACTCAGGTAAACCATTGAGTCCGCAATGAGTGTACAGGGTTGTTTTGGCCTGTCAACCCTGAGGCCCAAGGGGAAGTAGACTGTAGAAAAGCAGTCTAAAACTATGAATGGCATGCCTTTGCGGGTCGTTCTGCATGGAGGGATTTCTCGACGTGCGCGCTGAGATGAGGCAACCGCTTACACCTGCTCAGGGGAGAGTCGAGGTGCCGCACGAGCAAGATGTCGGCCTCGACAAGAAGTTTTCTACCAGACCTCAGCGATCGTTCAGAGTGGCAGAACTCTCGGTGCCAAGCGGTCGAGCCACTCACGAGCGCACGGTTCGCTCGAACAACAGGGCACGCGGTCGCAGCGGTGTGTGACGGCACGATGGGCGGCGCGTGGTGCCGAATCGTCAGGCCGCCGGTGGCGGCGCAACTGGTTCGCGCGATCGTCTACTATCGACCCCATGCCGAGCATCACACTCAATGGCCGTGTTCTTCCGTTCAAGCCCGGGCAGTTGATCCTGCAGGTCGCGAACGAAGCGAACATCGCTGTCCCGCAGTATTGCTACCACGACGGCCTCTCGATCGTGGCGTCGTGCCGGATCTGCCTCGCGGAGATCTGGATGCCCGATGCCAAGACGGGAAAACTCGCACCGCACATGGGCGGCAAGCTGATGCCGACCTGCCAGACCACATGCATGGACGGCATGGTGGTGTACACCGATTCACCCAAGTCCGTCGCCAACCAGAAGGCGGTGATGGAGTATCTGCTCATCAACCACCCGCTTGACTGTCCGGTCTGCGATCAGGCGGGCGAGTGCTCGCTGCAGGACTACTCGTATGAGTATGGGCGCGGAGCTTCGCGGTTCGAAGAGACCAAGGTCAAGCAGGCGAAGAAGGATGTGGGGCCGCACATCTATCTCTACAGCGACCGGTGCATCATGTGCACCCGCTGCGTTCGGTTCACCCGTGAAGTGAGCGGCACTGCCGAACTGCTGGTGGCCGGGCGTGGCAACCGGGAGGAAATCGACGTCTTCCCCGGGCAACCACTGGCCAACGAGCTCGCAAGCAACGTGGTTGATCTCTGTCCTGTCGGGGCGCTTCTCGACAAGGACTTCCTGTTCGCGCAGCGGGTCTGGTTCCTCAAGAGCGCGCCCTCCATTGACGGCATCACCGCCAGCGGCGACAACATCCTCATCGAGCACAACGAGGGCAAGGTCTACCGTGTCAAGCCGCGGACCAACATGGCGGTGAACCGCTGGTGGATCACGGATGAAGTGCGCTATGGATGGAAGTTCATTCACCGCGAGGATCGGCTCTCGGGCGCTGGGCGGCGGCAGTTCGGCGTGCGTGTGCCGGCCGAGAATGCCCGCGCAGACAGGGAGGCCGTGGACGGCCTTCGCAAAGTCATGGCTGCGGGCAAGCGCATCGCGGTGATCGTGAGCCCCATGCTCTCGTGCGAAGATGCCTACGCGCTCGCGCGGGCCGCGCTCGCCATCGATCCCAAGGCGTTCCTTGCCGTCGGGTTGGTCCCGAGCGTGGGGGCCGACAAGGTCTTCCCGGCTGGCGCCGATCCTTCCAGCGCCGGGGCCTTCACCATGTATGCGGAAAAGTGCCCCAACGCTCGGGGTGTGCGCCGTGTGCTTGGTGCGCTCTCAGCAGGCGGCGCCCACAACGGCTATGTCGCGGAGTACGCGCAGATCCTCGGACAGATCAAGAGTGGTGAGATCGGTGGCGTGGTCGTGACGGGCAACTATCCCAGCGACTGGGCCGGGCAGGACCTCATCGACGCGTGTACGGGGGCATTCGTTGTCGCGATCGACACGCTCCCGGGCCGGTTGAGCGAGCGCGCGGATGTGCTTCTGCCAGGAGCCACGTTTGCCGAGAAGGCGGGGACCTTCGAGAACGCCCGCGGCATGCTCCAGGCCTTTGAGGCGGCGATACCCGTCCGCGAGGGTGCGCGGAGCGAGATGCAGATCGGCCTTGACCTCCAGGCCGTTGCTTCGGGCAGCGCGGCTCCTTCGGCCTGTTCTGCCCGGATTCGTTCGGAGATGGCTGCGGCGTACACCGGCCTCACGGTCTTTACGACCTCGGTTGCCATGCCCAGCGTGCCGGTCGCGCAGGAAGCGGACATGCAGGTTGTCGAAGTCTGAAGCGATGGCGGGCGCGAACGCATGGACGACACCGTAATCATTCTGGTGGTGCTGGCGATCGTCGGGGTCGGCAGCGCACTGGTCTTCATCGTGTGGCGGACGAGGTACATCCCGCTGAGGCGCAAGAGTGCGGAACCGACCGAGGTCAAGGTCGTTCGACTGGAAGATCAGCCCTCTGCGAA
>JBQTIJ010000207.1:0-2897 GCA_052388255.1 Phycisphaerales bacterium | reverse complement strand
GCGAGGGCGCAAGGTGTGGACCTGCAGACGAGCATGGACGCGCTTGGCCAGATCACTTCGGTCGATGCCAACTCCGGGCGGGTGCTCATCTCGCCCAATGCGGTCTCCAACTGGGGCCCGACATGGGTTCCGATCTATGAGTCGCTTCCGCCGCAGCGGACGCTGATCGAGCGGCCTGACGGCTTCGACATCGTCTACAGCTTTCACAACACCGGGACGACGCCGCGGTCCGTTGGCAGCTTCTATCTCCCCGGCATTCGGTTCGGCCAAGTCGTGCAAATGCGCGACTTCCTGACTGACGGGAAAGTGAGGGTGCTTGACCACCAGAACCAGAACTACTTTGGCGGCGGGAATGTCTATCCCGGCTCGTGGTACTCGCCCGCGATGGTGGTCTCGGACGGTGACTACACCATCGGCGTCAGTCTTCAGTTTCCCCTGCTCGACTACAAACACCACACGTTCATTCGCATGGAGAGCCCCGGGGGGGCATCGCTGGTCGGGGGGCGTAACTGGATGGTCCGGTTTGACGTGAACCCCACCACAAACGTGGACTGGATGCCGCTGTTCTCTTGGGACGGCGAGATCCCGCCGGGAGGCCGGCGGACCTACACCATGACCGTCCGGGTGCAGCGTTCGGCCGCGGGGCAGCACCCGCAGTCGTGGCTGCGCACGCTCAACCCATACCGCGAATATTTCCAGTGCACGTATGGCGCGGGCCCGCAATACACGCGCGATCCGCGCCCGGTTCTTGGTCAGTCTTTGGCGTTCGAGTCTGAACTTGGGCCGAGCAATACGCTCGGCTTTGCCTATTCGAACCTGCGTCCGGATGTCAACGGCTGGGGGCCATGGCGGACGCTCCTCGACCTGCGGGCCAACCAGGGATGGAATCGCATCACGCTCTGGGCACCGACCGGGCTCTTCAATGTCCATCGGAACAGGAACTTCCCCTTCCTGTTCACGAGCCACTGGCAGAACGTGCCGGCCATTCGCGATTCGCTGTCGCAGCTTGCGGGGTTCGCAGGGCCATCGGGCAACCCCACCGGACAGCGCCGGCTGGGGCTCTGGTGGGGGCGTGCGGCGGAGGTGATGAACACCTGGGACCCGGCCGTCTCGTACCTCCTTGACCCTGCGCGGCCCGATCATCGTGCCGCGGCGGTCCGCGAGATGAACGGGGCGGTGGCGGTGAACGCGACAGACATCGGGCTTGATACCTTCATCGCGCTGCCGCAATGGAAGGGGTACGGATGGCTGAACCAGCTTCGGGCGACCTATCCCGGGGCGAAGTTCATCGTTGAACCGATGCCGAGCGACCTGCTGCACACGCTGGGGGCTGGGTTCATGATCGCGACTCGCCCGGCCAATGAACAGTGGCTCGCCGCGACGAACCCGCACTATCTCGCCGACTTCCTTGTGCCGGGGCATGAGACCTGGGGCTCGATCCTCCATGTCGAGCCATCGGAGTTCGGGCTTCCGCCGGGCTCGGCGCTCTCAGATGCGAACATGCGGACGCTCTACTCACGAGTAGCTGGATGGGGATATGTTCCGCAGACGTATACGCCGGCGCCGCTCACCGCGCCGCTCGCGCAGTGGAACGCGGCACAGACGTGGACGACGACGGTGCCGCTCGACTTGCAGGGGCCAGCGGAGCCGGTCTTCACGACCCAGCCCAGCGACCGGACGGTGGAGCTGGGTGGTGCCACGAACTTCAAGGCGAATGCGGAGTCGTCGCAGACCATCGACTACCAGTGGTTCTTCAACGACCAGCCGCTCTCCGATTCGACCCGCATTGCGGGTTCGCATGGCCCGGTCCTCTCGATCTCCTCGATCATGCACTCGGACGTGGGGGCGTATCGCGTCATCGTCTCGACCGCGTGTACCGCCGCGAGCAGCATGCAGGCCTATCTGCGCATCGACTGCGTCGCCGACTTCAACGGCGACGGCTTTGTAGAGCCGGGCGATCTCGACGAGTACATCACGGCGTTCTTCTCGGGCGATTCGATGGCGGACATCAACGGCGACGGCTTCATCGAGCCCGGCGACCTCGACGAGTTCGTCACGCTCTTCTTTGACGGCTGCTCGGCCTGAGCGGCCACCGGGCGGGGCCGGCGCGCGCGATACACTCCACTCTCATGCGTCTCCCCGCGGAACTTGTTGCCTCCCTCCGGCCCGCGTTTGAGGGTCGATCCGTCTGCGTCACCGGCGGTGCGGGGTTCATCGGCGGGCACACGGTCGATGCGCTGCTGTCGCTGGGCGCGAACGTCACGGTCATCGATGACCTTTCCAACTCATCGCCCGCCCACCTGATGGAGCACATGGAGTTTGAGCCGCAGCGGCTCCGCTTTGTGCATGCCTCTATTCTCGATCCCGCGGCTCTCCGGCATGCGGTTGCCGATGCGGAACTGGTCCTCCATCTCGCCGCGGTCGGGTCTGTCCCACGATCGATCGAGGAACCGGCACGGACGTTTGCGGTGAATGCCGACGGGACGGTCTGCGTGGTGCAAGCGTGCCGGCGCGTGGGTGTCCGGCGCGTCGTCTTCGCATCGTCATCATCCGTCTATGGGTCGGGTGCCGCGGCTGGCTCCAACTCGCCGCGCCAGGGCCCGCCCGCGCAGCCGGAGGCCCGCACCGAGAGCATGGCGCTCGCGCCCATGTCGCCGTATGCGGCAAGCAAGCTCGCGGCCGAAGCGGTTGTCGCTGCGTGGTCCCGTTCATATGGGCTTTCGGCCCTGAGCGTGCGTTACTTCAACGTCTTTGGTCCGCGCCAGCCCGCGGGATCGGCGTATGCGGCGGTCGTTCCGGCCTTCGTGGAGGCCTATCTCCACAGCAAGCCGCCGGTGATCTATGGCGATGGCTCTGCCTCGCGCGACTTCACGCCGGTGGCGAATGTCGTGGCCGCG
>JBQTIJ010000206.1:0-3733 GCA_052388255.1 Phycisphaerales bacterium | reverse complement strand
GCAAGATACCTATTTGCAGATGGTTGTGTCTATCGGACCTGAAGGTGAAGAAACTCTGCCAAAGAGAGAGGTTGCATTCCCAAAAGTACGGGTTATTCTCCTTGCGTCCGGAAGTGAGTGTCGTGGGCGGTGTGCGTTTCACTCCAGCGCATGCTGCGTGCTCATTTACTTTCGGCGCTCGTTCGCCCGCGTGGTACCCCCTCGCGGCGAAATGTCGTGTCGTCGAGGGGGAATGTGAGCGTTTCGGAATAAGGAGACTGAAGATGAAGAATGTTCTTGGTTTGACCGCCGTTGCGGTTCTGGCGTTGGCGGGTCAGGCGATGGCGCAGACCGGCTACGGCATCACCCGTGACAATCGTCTCGTGTCGTTCGCCGCGGCCACGCCCGGCACGATCGACTCGAACGTCGCCATCACCGGCCTGGGCGATGGTGAACAGGTCCTGAGCATCGATGCCCGCCCGGCGAACCTTGGCGGCCAGCTCGTGATCCTCACGAACGCCAGCCGGCTCTACTCCGTCGGTTTCGACGGCACGGCCACGGCTCTCGGCGCGGCCTTCACGCCCGCCCTGAACGCGGCCGATTACAGCATCGACTTCAACCCCACCGTTGACCGCATTCGCGTCGTCGGCGGCATGGGCGGCAACGAGAACTTCCGTCTCAACCCCGTCAACGGCTCGCGCGTTGCTGGTGACACGGCCCTCTCGTTCCCCTCGGGCGGCACGCCCAACGCGGTCGGCACGGCCTACCGCTTCTGGAACTTCGGCTTCAACGCCGCGGCTGGCTCGGTTCGCCAGTACATCCTCCACAGCGACGGCGGCTTGCTCTCGCTCGGTGAGGTCGGCAGCATGGCCGGCGGCAACGCTTCCTTCAACGGCGGCGTCGTCACCATCGTCGGCGGTCTCGGCGTCCTCGCCACCGACAACCTCGTTGGCTTCGACATCTTCGGCCCCAGCGATACGGGCTTCGTCTCTGCCAACGGCATCAACGGCAGCACGCTCTACACCCTCGACTTCGCGACCGGCGCGGCCACCGCGGTCGGCGCGATCGGCGTGACCGTCGCCGACGTCACCTTCCTCCCCACCCCCGGCGCGGCCTCACTCATGGGTCTCGCGGGTCTCGTGGCTCTCCGCCGCCGCCGCTAAGGCGATCGGTGGTCGGCCTCGACCATCAACTGCGATTCAGACAGCCCGCCGGGTTCATCCCCGGCGGGCTTTGTTTTTGGGCGTGGCGGCGCCTGCAACGGGCCTTGCCGTGCGGGCCAAGCGGGGCGGTCAGCATGCTGCAGGTTCGATCAGCGTCCGAGCCGCAGCGATGGAGCGGGCGAGGGCTGATTCGGAATCCTCGACGACGTTGATGTGACCGAGTTTGCGTCCCGGGCGGGGGGACTTGCCGTAAAGGTGCAGGTGTGCGCCGGGGAGGGCTGCGAGAGCCGCGAGGGGCGGGGCTGCTCCGATCAGGTTCAGCATGGCGGCGTGCCCGCGGGCCCGGCATTCACCGAGGGGCAGACCGGTGACGGCCCGGATGTGATTCTCAAACTGGCAGGTGAGCGCGCCGTCCATGGTCCAGTGGCCGCTGTTGTGGACCCGTGGGGCCATTTCGTTGGCGAGGAGTTCGCCACGGACCTCGAAGAACTCGATCGCCAGCACGCCGACATAGTCGAGTGCATCGAGCGCTCGTGCGGCGTGGACCTGGGCTTGGGACTGAAGCGCGGGCGAACTTCGCGGAGCGGGCGCGACCGACAGCCGCAGGATCCCCGCGACATGGGTGTTCTCGACGCGGGTATATAACGCCGTCTGTCGGGGGCGGCCGGGGAGGGCGTGGTTCGCGTGTTCGCGGTCAACGGGGACACACGACTCGAGGATGAGCGGCACCGACCCTTCGCCAAGGAGCGTCCAAGCACGGGGAAGGTCGTCGCGCGAGCGGAGGACGGCCTGACCCTTGCCGTCATATCCAAAGCGGCGGGTCTTGAGGACGGCAGGAAGGCCAAGATCGGTCACGGCACGTTCGAGGTCATCGCGGGTTGAGACGGGCGCGAATCGGGCGGTGCCGATTCCCAGCCGGTGGAAGAGGGTCTTCTCTTCCAGCCGATCCTGGCAGAGCGCGAGGGCCGAGGGGGCGGGGAAGGTGGGAACACGCCGGGCGAGGTGCTCGGCGAGGGGTGCGGGGACGTTCTCGAACTCGTAGGTCGCGACATCGAGCCCGGCCTCGAAGCGGGCGAGCCGGTCAAGATCGGTGTATGAGCCGACGATGAGCTCTGCGCAGTCGCCCGCGACGGCCTCTGGAGATTCGTCGTAGCAGCGGGTCCGCAGTCCGAGACGCGCGGCGGCGAGGGCGAGCATCCTTCCGAGCTGCCCGCCCCCCAGGATGCCGATGGTGGTCGTGGTGGTGCTCATGAACGCGCGGGCTTCAGGAGGGGACGGGGGCAGGGATCAGGGCGTGCGCGGGTCGGGGTGGTCGAGCACTTTGCGGGTCTGGGCGGCGCGATAGGCCTCAAGCTGCTGGCGCACCTCGGGCCGCTTTGACGCAAGAATCGCAACGGCGAGAAGCGCGGCGTTGATGGCGCCCGACTTGCCGATGGCAAGGGTGCCGACAGGGACGCCCGCGGGCATCTGCACGATCGAGAGGAGCGAATCGACCCCGCTGAGCATCGCGCTCTGGACGGGCACGCCGAGGACGGGGATGCTGGTCTTGCTGGCGCACATGCCGGGGAGGTGGGCCGCGCCGCCGGCGCCGGCGATGATGACCTCAAGCCCGCGTGCGATGGCGGTCGAGGCGTACTCAAAGAGCAGGTCGGGCGTGCGGTGGGCCGAGACCACGCGGACCTCGTGAGGGATGCCGAGTTGCTCGAGCGTAGTGGCGGCGTGCTCCAGCGTCTCCCAGTCGGAGGTGGAGCCCATGATGACGCCGACGAGTGGTTGCATGCGCGGGATAATAGAGCCAGAGGGCGCGACCATGGCGAAGGCAATGGCCCGCCCAAAACGACGCCGACCCCGCGCGGGCGGGGTCGGCGAGTAGTGCAGATTTGATCAGGGGCGGGTTACTTCTTGTCCTTGGCGGGAGCCGCAGCGTCGGCGGGCTCATCGGCCTTGGGCTTCTCGGCGGGCTTGAAGAGGTTCTCGCCCTTGAGGACCTTCTCGATCTCGGCTTCGATCTCCTTCTCCATGCCGGGGGCGAAACCGGTGTGGATCTTCTGGATCACGCCGGCCTTGTCAACGATCACAAGACAGGGGATGCCGGAGACCTGGTAGGCGGTGCCCGCGGCACCCTTGATGTCCGAGACCTGGCGGATGGTGACGTTCTTGCTCTCGAGGATCTTCTTGGCCTTCTCGATCCCCTTCTCGTTGTCGTCGGTGTTCATGCCGAGGAAAATCACGTCCTTCTTCTCGAGCTTGGTCCAGAGTTCCTGCATGTAGGGGAGGCCCTTGACGCAGGGGCCGCACCAACTGGCCCAGAAGTCCATGACCACGACCTTGCCCTTGAAGTCGTCGAGCTTGACGGCGGCGCCATCGAAGCCCTTGAGTGACCAAGCGGGGGCGGGCTTGCCGACGAGTTCGGCCTGCGCGTCGTGGCCGTCGCCGGCGTCGGCCATGCCGAAGTCGAGTTTCTCGACTTTCTTCGAGGCGCTGCCGGGCTTGAAGGCGAGCGTGGCGGGTTCGATGGTGGGGTTCACCTTCACATCGCTGAGGGAGAACGTCATCTCAAACTTGGTGATCTTGGGGCCGTCGTCGCCGCC
>JBQTIJ010000205.1:0-3519 GCA_052388255.1 Phycisphaerales bacterium | reverse complement strand
GATCCTGACACTCATCGGCTGCAACGGCGCGGGCAAATCATCGACGCTGCGCGGGATATCCGGGATGGTCCGGCCGCGTTCGGGGGAGATCGAGTTCGACGGCCAGTCGATCGTGGGAGCAGCGCCGCACACGCTGGTCCGGCGCGGGCTGGTGCATGTGCCGGAGGGCCGGGGCATCTTCGCGAACCTCACGGTTGATGAGAACCTGGGCCTCGGCGCTTTCACGCGGAGCGATGCGTCGGGGATCGCGCAGGACCGGGAGCGCGCTCTTGACCTCTTCCCGCGCCTTCGCGAGCGGTTGCGGCAAGTAGCGGGGACGCTCTCGGGCGGGGAGCAGCAGATGCTCGCGATCGCGCGGGGGCTGCTGGCCCGTCCCAAGATGCTGCTGCTCGACGAGCCCTCGCTCGGGCTTGCGCCTCAACTGGTGCAGACGATCTTCGCCATCATCCGCGAGATCAACCGTCAGGGGGTGACGGTGCTCCTGGTTGAGCAGAACGCCAGCATGGCGCTCCGGGTGGCCCACCGGGCGGTGGTGCTGGAGACCGGGACGGTCGCGATGAGCGGCACCGCGGCGGAACTTGCCCGGAGCGACGAGGTCCGCAAGGCCTACCTCGGGCACGGCTGAGCCGGGCTGGGCAGTACCATCGGGGATGGACCTGCCGGACTATGAGAAACTTGGCGCCTTTTACCTTGGCCGTGAGTACGACCTTGACGCACGAGCACGGCGCGAGTCGCTGCTCATGTACGACTCCAAGGACCTCGTCACGCACGCGGTCTGCGTGGGGATGACCGGCAGCGGCAAGACCGGGCTGTGTGTGGGGGTGCTGGAAGAAGCGGCGATCGACGGCATTCCCGCGATCATCATCGATCCCAAGGGCGACCTGGCAAACCTGATGCTGACCTTCCCGGGGCTGCGGGGCGAGGACTTCGCCCCCTGGGTGAATGAGGAGGATGCTCGCCGAAACGCCCAGACCACGGCTGAGTTTGGCGCGGCCCAGGCGGATCGCTGGCGAGCTGGTCTGGCCGAATGGGGGCAAGATGGCGCGCGGGTGGAGCGGCTGCGCACGGCCGTCGAGCGGACCGTCTATACCCCGGCGAGCAACGCGGGTACGCCGGTCAGCGTCCTGAGTTCCTTCAAGGCCCCGCCCTTCGAGGTGGTGGACGATGTCGAGCTCTTCCGGGAACGGATCGCGAGCACCGTGGCAAGCGTGCTCGGGTTGCTGGGCATCACGGCCGATCCGCTGACGAGTCGCGAGCACATCCTGCTCAGCGCGATCTTCGCCGAGGCGTGGGGGGGCGGGCGCGATCTTGACATGGCCGGGCTGATCTCGGGGATTCAGTCCCCGCCCCTGCAGCGGATCGGCGTGATGGAACTGGAGTCGTTCTTCCCAGCGAAGGAGCGCTTCACGCTGGCGATGGCGCTCAACACGCTGGTGGCGTCGCCGGGGTTCTCTCGCTGGGGCGAGGGAGTGCCGCTCGATATCCAGGCCATGCTCTTCACGCCCGCGGGGAAGCCCCGGCATGCGATCTTCTCGATCGCGCACCTTGGGGATGCGGAGCGAATGTTCTTTGTGTCATTGCTGCTCAACCAGGTGCTCGGCTGGGTGCGAACCCAGAGCGGCACGAGCAGTCTGCGGGCCCTTGTGTACATGGACGAGATCGCCGGGTACATGCCCCCTACGGCGAACCCGCCCAGCAAGCAGCCGATGCTGACGCTGATGAAACAGGCCCGTGCGTTCGGCGTGGGCGTCATGCTCGCGACGCAGAACCCGGTGGACCTTGATTACAAGGGGCTGAGCAACGCCGGCACGTGGTTCATCGGCCGGCTGCAGACCGAGCGCGACAAGCAGCGCGTGCTCGACGGGCTGGAGGGTGCGGCGGCAGAGGGCGCGGGGGGATTTGACCGGGCGGCCTGCGACGCGCTGCTGAGCGGGCTGGCCAGCAGGGTCTTCCTCATGAACAACGTGCATGACCGCGGCCCGGTGGTCTTTGAGACGCGGTGGACCATGTCGTATCTCCGCGGCCCCATCACCCGTGCTGAACTGCGACGGCTGGCCGAGGGGGCGCGAGTCGCCGCGCCAGCCCCCGCGGCCGCCACGGCCTCGACGGAAGCGCCGGCACATGCGGCACTTGCGGCAGCAGTCGCCCCGAGCACGCCAGCACGGCCGACTCGGGCACCCGCGCAGGGATCGTCATCTCGCCCCCTGCTGCCGCCCGAGATTCCGCAGTACTTCCTTCCGGCCCGAACAGGGGCGGTCCATGAGTACACGCCGATGCTGCTCGGAGTCGCGCGGGTCTACTACAGCGATGCCCGTGCCGGGGTGGAGGCAGAGGTCGGTACGGCACATCTCTGCCCGTTTGGCGATGGTCCGGTGGTGGTCGACTTTGACCACATGGAACAATCGGACGTGGGCGAGAAGGACGTGGAGCGCGAGCCCGGCCA
Source organism: Phycisphaerales bacterium (assembly GCA_052388255.1). GTDB lineage: Bacteria > Planctomycetota > Phycisphaerae > Phycisphaerales > UBA1924 > JAEUIX01. Next base: position 1,076 of record JBQTIJ010000205.1, on the reverse strand, counting down.
GGCGGCCGTGAGTGCGACGTATGCCGCTCTGCCCAGCGCGGCGGCCAAGCCCCGTTCGTTCGAAGATTGGCGCAAGGGCTACGCGGATGCGCTCTTCCGGACGCACAAGCTGGAGGTCTTCCGTTGCCCCTCGCTGAAACTGACGAGCAAGGCGGACGAAACCGAGGGGGCGTTCAAGGCCCGGTTGGGGCAGGTTGTGCGGGAGCAGCGCGACCGGGAGGTTGACCGACTGCGTGCCAAGTATGCCCCGAAGGTGCAGGCGCTTGAGGAGCGGCTTCGCCGGGCCGAGCAGACCGCACAGGTCCAGCGCGAACAGGCCCGCGACAGCAAGGTCAGTTCCGCGCTCTCCTTTGGATCCGCGCTGCTCGGGGCGTTCATGGGTCGCAAGGTGGTCTCGGCAACGAACGTGAGCAAGGCCGCCACGGCCATGAAGAGCGTCGGCCGCGCGGGAAAGGAAGCGAGCGACGTTGGCCGCGCCGAGGAGAACATCGCGGCGGTGCGCGAGCAGATCGCCGAACTCGAGCGGCGGCTGAAGGACGAGACCGACGCGCTGGGCGCAGAACTCGAAGCGACCGCGGCGGACGTGGAGCAAGTCGCGCTCAAGCCCAAGAGAACCAACATCACGGTCAAGGCGATGATGCTGGTCTGGTGTCCGCGATCCGCCGATGGCGCGGCCGCGTGGTGATTCTGTTCGTCCTCGCGCGAGAGGGCGGGAGCGGCGCGGGGCTCACTCCCACTCGATGGTGGCGGGGGGCTTGCTCGAGATGTCGTAGACCACGCGGTTGACGCCGCGGACCTCGATGATGATGCGGCTGCTGATGCGGGCGAGCACCTCGAAGGGAATGCGGGCCCAGTCGGCGGTCATGAAATCCTCGGTGGTGACGGCCCGGAGCGCGACCACGCTGTCGTAGGTCCGCGCATCGCCCATGACGCCCACACTGCGGACCGGGAGAAGCACCGCGAAGACCTGGCTGGTGCTGCGGTAGAGGTTGGCGGCGGTGATCTCGTCAAGCAGGATCTGGTCGCATTCACGCAGCACATCGAGGCGCGGCCGGGTGACCTCGCCCAATACCCGC
>JBQTIJ010000204.1:0-2072 GCA_052388255.1 Phycisphaerales bacterium | reverse complement strand
CATGGTCACCCGTTGAGCCGTACTTCCCCCCCGCATTCATCGCCGCTGCTCCACCCACCTGGGCCGGAATCCCCGCCCGCGCCTCAAGCCCCGCGAGCCCGACAACCGTCGTGGCGTTGATCCGTTTGAAGAGGTGAACCCCCGCCCCCGCGCGCACCATCGCAAACCCCCGCGCGTCGGTCGCCCCGATCTCCACCTTGTCAAACTCCCCCTGCCCGAGCGTCACCACCAACTCTCGCACGCCCCCATCCGCGACGAGCAGGTTCGCTCCATCCCCGAGCACCCGAAGTTCCGGATCAAGCTCCACACAGGCGCGCAGTTCTTCCACGCTCCGCGGCTTGGCCACCCGGTCCGCCCTCCCGCCGATCCCGAACCATGTGGCGATCGGCTGGTCCTTCAGAATGTCCACGCTCAAGGTCATGCTGCTGTTGGTCATGGCTCCACCCACCCGCGCTCACTGCTGCCCAAGCAGGCCAAAGGCCACCTCGTTCACCGGCCCCGCACCCATCACCACCACCAAATCCCCCGGCCGACAGGTGTTCTGCAGGTGCTCGACAATCGCTTCAAACGGATAGAGGTGCATCGCCTGGACCTTCTTCGCCCGCAGCCGATCCACCAGGTCGCCCGCCGTCACTTTCTGTCGTTCCTCCGCGCTGTCGCGCACAAAGTAGATCTGCGGCACAATCACCACATCCGCCTCAGAGAAGGCGTTGGCAAACTCGTCCAGCAGATGCCGCGTCCGGCTGTGCTGGTGCGGCTGAAAGACACAGATCAGCCGTCCCCCGCGGTCCTGCGGCCGCTCGAAAGCCCGCAGGGCTCGCAGTGTGCTCTCGACCTCCGTCGGGTGGTGGCCGTAATCGTCATACACGCGCACTTCGCCCCCCGATGGGTGCCGCCAGGTGCCCACATGCTGGCTCCGCCGGTCGAGCCCCTTGAAGGTCGAGAGCGCATTGCTCACGCTCGCGGCCTCCGCCCCCAGCATCAGCGCGAGCGCCGCCGCCGTCGCCGCGTTCATCGCGTTGTGCTCGCCCGGCATGTTCATCGTCCAGGCGCACTCGCCCGCCCCTTCCGGGAGAGCCAGCGTCGTTTTCCGGGCCGCGGGGTCATGCGTCACTCGCCAATCCGCCCCGGGTGAATAGCCGATCGTCTGCACCGCGCACCGCACCCCCGCCGTCACCTCGCGCCGATGCGCTCCATCGTGCGCGATCAGCAGCGTCCCACCCTCGGAGGCCGGCGCGATCAGGTTGGCGAACTGGTGGAACGACTCCACCACCGCATCGAGTGATCCATAGACATCAAGGTGGTCGGCCTCCACCGCGTTGATCGCCGCCAGTGTCGGCCGATAGTTGTGGAACGAGCGATTGAACTCGCACGACTCCGCCACCAGCACCCCCGGCCGCCTCGCCAGCGGACCGCCAGGAATCGTCGCCGACCCCAACCGAAAACCCGCGCTCGACCCCCGCGCACCGCCGGAGGCACCCAGTTGCGGGCACGTCGCGCCCACGATCACCGTCGGGTCAAGCCCAGCCCCGGCAAGCGTCCACCCCAGCATCGCCGTCGTTGTCGATTTGCCATGCGTGCCCGCCACGCACACCGTCGTCCGCCCCTGCATGCAGCGCCCAAGCGCCTCCGCATATGAAAGGTGCTCAATCCCGCGCCGCGTCGCCTCCATCATCTGCGGGTGATCGGGCTTGATCGCCGCAGAGGCCACCACAAGATCACACGCCTCCGGCAGCCGACCGCTCGCCTGATCAAAACCGACGGCGAAGCCATCCCCCGCCAGCGCATCGGTCGCGCTCCCCGGGCTCGCGTCGGATCCACTCACACTGGCGCCATACCCGGCCAGCAGCCGCGCCAGCCCGGACATCCCCGAACCCCCGATGCCGATCAGATAGACACTCTTCCCCCTCAGCCAACCCGCACCCTCTCCACCCCCCGCGCCCTCAACGCGCAGCCCATCAGCAAGGCGATCCATGGCGGGTCGAATCGGCGGTGACATCAGCATGGGCAGGGTATCGGCCACGCCGCGAGCGCCGCGTCAAATTGCCCCGCCCCGCTTTGCGCTTGAGCGC
>JBQTIJ010000203.1:0-1830 GCA_052388255.1 Phycisphaerales bacterium | reverse complement strand
ACGGTTGCCTCGCTGATCTCCAGCGGGTTCGTCGATGCGGGCAACGGCGTCTACACCTTCTCGGGCACGGCGGAAGAGGCCACCAACGCCATCCGCGCCCTCGCCTTCGACCCCACCAACAACCGCGTCAACCCCGGCCAGACCGAGACCTCAACCTTCACCGTCACCGTCAGCGACGGCACTACACCCGTCTCCGATGCCGGCACCTCGGTCGTCAGCACCAGCGTCAACGATGCACCCTTCGTGGGCGGGGCAGCCGCGGCCCAGGCCGTGAACGACAACGCCACGCGGGCACCGTTCTCGAACTTCACCATCACCGACTTTGACGCTGGCCAGACCCTGACCGTCTCGGTCGCGCTCGATACCGCCGCCAAGGGCGCCTTCACCAGCGACTCTTTGACCGCCAGCGGCTTCACCCTCTCCGCCCCCGGCGTCTACACCTTCTCCGGCAACGCCGCCGACGCCACCGCGGCGATCCGCGCTCTCGTCTTCAACCCTGCCGACAACCGCGTCGCCATCGGCAGCACCGAGACCACGACCTTCACCGTGACCGTCAGCGACGGGCTCGCCGCCGCCGCCAGCAACAGCACCACCACGGTGGTGAGCACCAGCACCAACGACGCCCCGGTGGTCGGCGCCGTCACCACCACGCCCACAAGCGTCCTCCGCAACCAGGCCATCACCCTCACCGCCTCGGGCATCACCGATGCGGACAACACCGCCACCCAGGTCGAGTTCTATCGCGATGCCAACGGCAACGGCACCTTCGAGCCAGAGATCGACACCCTGCTCGGCACCGCCACCATCTCCGGCGGCGTCGCCACCCGCTCATTCAACACCACCACCTTCGGGGCCGGCACCAACACCTTCTTCGCGCGGGCCAAGGACACCCTGAACCTCTGGGGTAGCGCCAGCACCGGCACCGGCACCGTCACCAACCGCACGCCCACGGTCTCGTCGCTCAGCCGCAGCATCGACCCCGTCGTCAACGTGGGCGACATGCTCACCCTCACCGCCAGCTCCGTCGCCGATGCCGACGGCACCATCGCACGGGTCCAGTTCTATCGCGATGCCGACGGCAACGGCCAGTTTGACGCCAACATCGATACGCTCCTCGGCGAAGACACCAGCGCCAGCGGCGGCTACAAGCTCACCTTCGCCACCACCGGGTTCTCAACCGGCACCAACCGCTACTACGCCCGCGTCACCGACAACGACGGCGGCCAGAGCAGCGTCGTGACCATCACCAACCGCGTCAACGCCGCGCCCACGTTCACCACCTTCTCGGCCGGCGCGGCCGCGGTCAGCCGCGGCGCATCGGTCGTGCTCACCGCCTCGGGCGCCACGGACACCGACGGCACGGTCAGCCGCATCGAGTTCTACCGCGATGCCAACGGCAACGGCACCTTCGATGCCGGCACCGACATCCTCGTCGGGACCGACTCCTCGGCCTCCGGCGGCAACTACACCTTCAACGCGCCCACCGCCGCCCTCACCGCCGGCGACAACGTCTTCTTCTCCCGCACCAAGGACAACAACGGTGCCTTCAGCGCTGCCCGCAGCGTCACCGTCACCGTCAACAACGTGGCACCGACGCTCGGTTCCCTCACCCGCTCCCCCGCCGTGGTCACCGTGCTCGGGAACATGCTCACCCTCACCGCCAACTCCGTCACGGATGCCGACGGCACCGTCGCCTCGGTCCAGTTCTATCGTGACGCCGACGGCGACGGCCAGTTTGACGCGAACATCGACACCCTGATCGGCACCGACACCAGCGCCACCAGCGGCTACACCCTCGCCATCGCCACCAACTTCTTCACCGTCGGCGTC
>JBQTIJ010000202.1:0-4726 GCA_052388255.1 Phycisphaerales bacterium | reverse complement strand
GTTCCACAAGGTCGGGGTCCTCCGCCTCCAGACCCTCCATGATCGACTTCTCGGTCGACCGATCGGCAAGGTTCAGGATCTCCGCCACGGTGGGCACGCCCCCGGTCTTTTCCATGCTCTGCATGAGCATGCTCGAAAGCCGGCTTTCCAGCCCGCGCTCGACCTCTTTGATCACTTCAGGGTTGGTCTGCTCCATGTTGGCGACCCGCTTGATCACCTCGATCTGCTTCTGCAGCGGGAGCCCGCCCAGAATCTCGGCCGCCTTGTGGTGACCAAGGTGGCAGACGATCAGCGCGATCGTCTGCGGATGCTCGTCCTGAATGAACGTCAGCAGGTTCTCGCTCTCGGCCTTCTGCAGGAACGAAAAGGGCGTCTTCTGCACCTGCGTCTGGATCTGCTGCAGCACCTTCTCGGCCTGCTTTGAGTCAAGCGACTGCTGCAGGAGGATCTTCGCGTAGTCAAGCCCGCCTTCGTTCGCGAACTGGTTCCCGATCGAGAGCCCGTAGAACTCCTCGATCACCGCCTCGCGCAGCGGGTCCGGCACCCGCCCGAGACTCGCCAGTTCGCGCGTCACTTCCTCTACCACCTCCGGGGCCATCTTCTTCAGCAGTTCCCCCGCGATCGTTGAATCGAGGGTCAGCAGCAGAATCGCCGCCTTGGTCAGCCCCGGCAGTTCGCGCGGGTCGGTCGGCAGTCTGTCGGTCGGCTTGCGGGCCATGCACAGCGCTCCACGCGATCACTCTTCGCGGTTGATCCAACGGTTCATCAGCCCGGCCGCATCGCCGGGGTTGTTCTTCACGAGGTCCGAGACCTGCTCGAGCATCTTCTTGGTGCGAACCCGGCCGCTGTCGAGCTCAATGCCCTCCATCGCGGTTTCACCTTCGTCCGCCTCGCCCACCACGTCCGAGACGCCCTCAAGCGTCGGCGGCACACCCACGATCTCCTCGGGCGTCGGCAGCGACACCGGCTTGCCCGCCTTGCGCACCAGCATGAACATCATCGTCAGCGCGATCGCCGCGAACGCCACCAGCACCCCCTGCTTCACCAGCCCCGTCCCGCCCAGCGAATCGAGCATCCCGCCCACCCCCGCCGACTGCGCCACGCCCCCGATGTTCCCCGCCAGCGCATCCGCCGCGGGCTTGAAGGGCACAGGGATCATCGACACCACCACCGTTCCCGGCTGCTGCTTCGGGCCGCTCCCCTCGGTGTTCAGCGCCGTCTCCACCAGCGGCTCAACCTCCGCCGCGATCCGCTTCTTTTCGTCCGCAAACGCCGTGTCAAGGTCGGCCTTGCTTGCCGGTGCCTCCTTCGCGTCCTTGCTCTCGCCTCCCTTGCCCGCACGCACCAGGGCCGAGACATACTCCTGCGGCACCGCCACGGTGACGTTGAGCTTGGTCGGCCCGCCCCGAGCGTCCACCGTCTGCTGCGTCCGCGTCCCCGGCGTCACGCTAAAGGTCGTCTCCTCCTTCGACATCTCTGACGTCGTACCCCCGCCCCCGTTCCCCGCGTTGATAACCGCCGACAAATTAGCCTGCACACCCGCGAACCCGCCAATGCCTCCGCCGCCGCCGGACGTGGTGCTGTCAACCACCGTCTTGCTCGGTGTGCTCAGCGAGCCCGCCTCACCCTTGCGAATAGGCAGAATCTCGTTCGTCGCGGTCGTGGTGCGCCGCAGGTCTACCTGCGCGTTCACCGTCACGATCACCCCCGGAATATACCGAAGCGCCTCCCCGATCTTCTCGCGGATCCTCCCCTCGATCCTCCCCACGCTGTCGAGGTAATCGGTTCCCGCCATCTCTCCTTCGTTCTGCGGCTTGTACTCCTGCCCCGTGGTGGTGTCCGCCACCCGCACATCCGCCTTGGAGAGCCCCGCCGTTGCACCCGCCACGAGCCCCGCGATCGCGTTCACCCGCGCCGGCGTCAGGGGCTCGGTCGCCGTCACCGTCACGTGGGCTGTCGGCTTCCGATAGGCCGCGAGCATCCCCGGGTTGTCCGGGACATCGATCGCCACCTTGGCCGCCCGGATGCCCCGGAAGTTGCTGATCACCCGCGCGAGTTCATTCTGCTTGGCGATCATGAACCAGCGGTCATTGTCCCGCCCGCTGTTCATCCAGTGCTGCTTGTTCGCCAGACTGTCAAACAGCACCGTCGCTTCGGCGTCGAGTTTCCCTTCGCTCCCCAGCAGCCCCAGAATCTCGTACTTCCGCTCCTCCGGCACATAGAGGGCGCTCCCGCGCATCTCCGCGTCGATCCCCCGCGCCTGCACCATCGCCATCGCCTCAGACTGCTTCCCCGCCGCCGTCCCCGCCGGATACAGCGGCACCATGTTCGTGCGCGAGGTCACGCCCGCGATGATGACAAGCACCATCACCGCGATCGTCACCAGCGATGCGATCAGCATCTTGTCGCGGGAGGAGAGCGCCGAGAGCCCTTTGACGGTATCGGCGAACATCTGGCGCAGGCGGTTCATGCGATCCTCGCGGGCCTCGGCCACGGTGGCGGCACGATCCTCGCGCCGGCGTCCACCGCGTCAGGTCACTTTCGGCCCGTCGGCCTCCGCCGCTTGAAAGGTCGCTCGCAACTTCTGCGCCGCCGCGCACACCCCGTGCGCAACTCATGCGCGACGCAAGCGCGACTCACACGCATCAGGTTCGGATCTGCTTGATCTCGTCGTACGCCGCGATCACCTTGTTCCGCACCGCCAGCAGCATCCGAAACGCCGTGTCCGCCTTCTCCGTTGCGGTCAAAACCGTCTCCACGTCGCTGCGCTTCCCGGTCAGCACATCTTCGGTCGCGCTTGCCGCCTCGGCCTGCAGGTCGCTGACCTGCTGAATGTTCTTCAGCAGCACGTCCTTGAACGACGGCCCCTCCGGCGTCCCCGCCCCGCCTGCAACCCCCGTCCCTGGGCGCAGCGGCAGCCCCGGGTGTGCCCGTTGCGATCCGCCAATCAATCCAAGGGGGTCTGCCATATCCAGATCCTACTCGCCGTCGTACCCATTCATCGGTCAGCCACGCCCGCACACATCATGCCAGCAGCCGCAGTGCCGCCGCCATCATCTGTTTCGTCGCCTCAGCCGCCGCGGCGTTCGCCTCATACGCCCGGGCCGCCTCCAGCGAGTTCACCTGCTCCATCACCGGGTTGACATTGCTCGTCGCGACATACCCGCGAAAGGGCCCGTCGCGATAGGCATCCGGGTGATCGGGCTGGAACTCCCGAAGTTGCGGCGGCGATTGGTCCACCACGATCGACGAGACATGCACTCCCAGGGCCCGCGCAAAGGGGTTCGCCGACCCGGGCGACCCGGTGGTAAACACCGCATCACGCCGCCGGTAGGGGTTCAGATTCCCCTGCGCATCCCGCACGACGTTCTGGTTCACCGTGTTGGCGGTGATCACGTCCATACGCGTGCGCTGGGCGATCATTCCACTGACGGCGATGTCGAGTGCTCCATACATGGCGTGGCTCACGGACGTTCAGAAATGGCCGACCGGAGCACCCCGAACCGCGTTCGGAGCATCTCCGTGGCAAAGCGAAAGGCCAGCAGGTTCTCGGCCTGGTCCTTCATCAGCGTCTCAAGGTCGCGGTTGTTGCGGTCGTGAAAGAGCACATTCATAGATGGGCTCCGCGGATCAAGCCGCAGCAACCCATCCGCCCCTTGCCGAACCTCATCACTCTCGGTCAACCGCAGCGCCCCATACATCCCCCCGGTCTCCCCCCGCCGGGCCTCCAGCGCTGCGCCCAACTGATCCTGAAACGACCGCGGCGAGACATCCCGCTGCTGAAAGTTCGGGGTGTCAAGATTGGCAATGTTGTGCGCAATCAACGCCTGCCGCCGCGCAGCAAACTGCATCGCCGCCTCAAGGGCAGGGATGGAATCGGCCGTGGCAAGCTCGGTGGTCAGCACGGAGGGCGGAGGAGCAAATCGGGTGCCGGGGGTGGGGGGGCGATCCGGCCCCCAGAGAGTCCGCTCGAACCGGCAAGACAAACTCGGCCGGTTGAGGCCGCAGTTCTCCTGCGAACCGGACCCAAGTTGGGGCAAAGACCAAGGACCGGCGGGGTACTCGTGGGCCCGGATCTGCAAGACGGGGAGTGGGCCAGTTTCTCACCGTCGGGCCTGCCGGGGAAGTCGGCGCGATGAAGCGAGTAGAGGCTGCCGAACCGATGCGATATCGACCGCACGATCCACTCTGGGGTCGTGTCCTTGCCGCAGATTGAAGCCACGCGTTTGCTGCGTTGCGCGGGAGTGAGCGTTTCGGCCATGGTGCCGCCATCACTACCCGCCGGGCTTGTGGCCGAACTTCTTCGCAAGAAACTCGTAGACTTCGAGTTGCACGTCGCGCGGCTGGCGGCGGATCAGTGCCATCGCGCTGATCGCGTCTCGTGAGGTTGGCACCTTGATGTTCGACTTGTCCTTGTTGTACCAGACGCAGACGGCCCGAAGGTTGTGTTCCTCATCCGTTCCACCCTGGCTGATCGGAATGGTGTGGTCGATTTCAAGGCGACACTTCTTGCCGGATTCGCAGAGGGATTCTTCGCCGATCCGCCTCTTCGCCCCATCGGGGCGCCGGAATGTAGCCACGGGTGGAGCGCAGCCCGGCGACAGCCGGGCGGAGCGCAACCCGTGGAAGCGGTCGCGTTTTCTCGGGTCTGCCCCGGCGGGGCAGAGGAATCGGCTGTGAGCGGCGAGGTTTAGTCAAACACATAGCGTTCGTCGAACTCCACCCC
>JBQTIJ010000201.1:0-9232 GCA_052388255.1 Phycisphaerales bacterium | reverse complement strand
CATCGTTCTGCATGAGAGTGTGAGCTACTTCGCGGCGCCCCCTGGGGGCGAGTGGCCGCTGCGCGATCCGCAACGGACCGGGCTTGCGGGGATCATCGTGCTGGGGATCCACCTCTTTCGAATGCCTGCGTTCTTCGCCCTCTCGGGTTTCTTTGCGGCCCTGGTGGTTTCACGCAAAGGGCTCACGGCATGGGTCGGAGACCGAGTACTGCGCATCGGAGTGCCGCTGGTGCTCGGATGGCTGGTGCTCTTCCCCATCACAAAGTTCGCATTCGTGTACGCGAACGCGCGGGCGATGGTGGTGACGGGTGACGAACAGGGGGCTCCGCGACTGATCGCTGCGGCCCTTGCCGATCCGTGGGCAGATCCGAGGCCGATCCACCTGTGGTTCCTCGAGTTCCTGCTGATTTTCTGCGGGCTCGGGGTGGCGGCGTGGGGGGTGAGCCGGCTCATTCCCGCGGCGGCGCGGGGGGCGATGGTCGAGCGTTCCGCTGCGTGGGTGACGGGATGGCGGGGCGTCGTGACGGTGGCCCTGTTGACTGGGGCGACGTGGGTGCCGATGGCGGGGATGCGGCTGCCGGGGATCGAGACGCCGCAGTCGTTCATCCCCGGCCTCAGCGTGGTGGCGGTGTACGCGATCTACCTCTTCGGCGGGTGGGCCCTCGCGCTCAACCCGCGGACGATCGCCGCGCTGCTGGGCGGGGCGTGGTGGCGATGCGGGGCGGGCGCGTTGTTGGCGGTGTTGGGGGTTGTGCTGGCGATCGGGTGGTTTGTGGTGTTCGAGCGCGGGACACGGGGCAACCCCGGGACGGCGCGGGCGTTCTTGATCGCGACCCAAGGTGTGTGGGCGGCGGCGGCGTGGCTGCTCATCCTCGGTGGGGCCGGCGTGGCGGAGCGATTGATCCGCGAGTCCACGCGACCGGTCCGGTTTCTGGCAGAGTCGTCGTACTTCATCTATCTGGTGCACTTGCCGGTGTGTGTCTTTGTGACCGGGTTGCTGGTGCCCTGGGAAGCCCCGGGTGCGCTGAAGCTCGTCTGCGTGCTGATCGCATCGACGGCCCTGCTCTGCATTGGTTACTGGGCGACCCGGATGGTGTTCCCAGCGAGACGGGGCACTGGTTCTTGAGAACCGGACCTGGGACGGGGCGGACTTCGTCAGGGCGTGGCCGAACGTACCGTGATGAGCGTTCGTAGGTCTGTGACGCCTCCATCGTGGTGCTCCAGTCGTCCATTCTGGCCCTTCACGTCTGCGCGTTTGCCCTTGGCGGCGCGGCGGGGGATCCACCGGTTTTGACAAAGAGCGAGAAGGAGGCGGTCGAGCGGGACCTCTCCCTTGGTGACATGGTCTTCTCGAATGTGCTGGTGCTCGATGCACCGGGACCTATCGAGCTCCTGTTCGAGCGGAAGTTGGGTGCAGAACCACTGGCACTCACGCTGCGTCCTGCCGATTCCATCCGGCTCTCTGATGGGCTGCGGCTTGACGCGGGATTCCTCCGCACCGGCCCTGATGCTGATCCCTCGCTGCGTGCGCCCTTGCTGTCGTCGGTGCGGGCCCGGGGCGGAGAGACGCTGGAGCGCGGCACCAGCGTCGACTACTTCGAGCTTTCGCTGTCGCAGAATGTGTTTTCTGCAGGGCCGCTTTCGCTCGCGCTACTCGGGGGTGTGCAGGGGGCGGCGGTGGATACGCCGACGGGCACAGAGCCGATGCCACCGATGACGGCGACACCGATCGCCGGAGGTGAGTTGATGTTGGCCTTGCCGGGTGGCGTGCAGATCGCGGGGCGCGGCGTTGTTGGGCCTCGGCTCGGCGGGATGAGCGGGTATGACGTCGGGCTCTCGCTCGCAACGCGCTGGCGGCTGAATAGCCGGGCGACACTTGAGGTCGAGTATCAGTTTGTCCGTAGCGCGGTCCAGGCCGAGGCGTTCGATGGCGAACTCCGGCGCGAGTCGGTGCTGGTGGAGTTCAAGCTGGCCTTCTGAGGTGCAATGCGGGCATCAGCGGGGTCGTTCCCCCGCCCGGGTCGCCTTGGCCCACGCCTCAGAGAGCTGCGCCGCAGTCACGATGCGGCCGCCAGCGAGGGCGGGGGCGAAGAGCGTGAGCCGGAAGTCCTCGAGCATCCAGCGATAAGCCGCGACCTCCGGCGGGAGGTTGCCCTCTACGAGGGCCCACGCGCCTGCATCGACATTCACCGACGGGGCCGCGCGTCGAGCAGCAGGGAGGGGCTGGCCCGACTTGCCACGGTTGATCGCGGGAGCAGGGCTCTCGGCGGCAGCGCCGCTTTCGCGATCTACTTGCCGTTGCTGTGAGAGGCGCTGCGCGACGAAGGCGGTGAAGGTCTTCCATGGACCGGCGACCTCGTGGAGGGGTTTGGTCTCGCCGGTTGAGCCGTCCTCACGGAGGTTGACAAAGAGCCGGTGACGAAGACCCTCGATATAGCGTGGATACTCGCGGAGCCGTTCAGCAGGAACAGACCGGAGAAAGCCCGCGGGCAGGAGATAGGCCGCGTGCTCGCGGATGTCGGCGACGCTGACGGCCCAGGTTCGAGGGGTGCCGCCACCGAGGCGATGGGCGACCTTGGCGCGGGGTTCGAGGATCCGGGCGAGGAGCGCGGCGGTTTCGATGGCGTGCTGACCGAGGCGGCCCCATTGAGACGCGAGGAGCCCGTCAAAGGCGTCCTTTGTGCGGGGGAGGGGCTGGGCCATCAGGAATGTGCGTTCGACGGTTCGGTCGATGAGGATGCTGCGCAGGTCGGCATCGCTGCCGAGGGGCTTGTGGAGGCGGCGGAGATCCTCGATGTTGGGGAGGGCGTCCATGCGCGGGACAAGATCCTCCGCGGCGGCGAGGGCGAAGAGTCGGAGGACGGCCCGCTGCGTGGCCCGTTCAGCGGTCTCCTTGCTCTCGAGCAGCGTGAGCGTGACACAGGATCCGCCATCGACCAAGGCGGGAACAAGGCCGTGCTCATCGGCGATCGGTTGGGGGAGATCGCCAAACGTCCAGGAGGTGAACCCCCCCGCGCTTGCCCCTTGTGAAGCGAAAGCAGCCCGGGCCCGCGCGGCGGAGACGCGCTCGATGCGCCCGGCGAGTCGCTCCCGAAGCCCCGCGGCGTCGCGATCCTCGGCGACGATCTGGCCGTGATCATCCACGACGCGGAGATTGAGGAGGAGGTAATCGGGCAGGGCGTTGACGGCCCACTCGTCGGGGGCGATGGGGATGGAACGCAGGACCTCGATGGCCTCGGTGAGCGCGCTGAGGAGCGATCCTTCGCCGAAGGTGACGAGCGAAGCGCACTGTGATGCGAGTTCGGTGAGCGGCCCAGACGCTTCGAGCCGGGCCCGGACCTGTTTGGGGAGGGTCTTGAGGAGCCAGTGCATCTTCTCGGCGAGCATGCCGGGAACGAGCCAGTCGGCGCGTGAGGGGTCGAAGGCCCCGAGCTGCACGAGTGAGAGCGTGAGTGTGACGCCGTCATCATCATGGCCGCTGCGCAAGAGGTAACTCAGGTGTGCAGGATCGTTGCCGATCTCGAGCACGTCGGGAAAGCGCTCGGGCGCGGCCTCCTTCGCGGCGGCGGCGTTCAGCACATCGGCCGGCTGCATGAAGAGGGACTTTGCATTCGTGTCATCGAGCACGAAGCGGTCAAACGCCCGGCCGTCGACGACGTCTTCCGGGAGGCGAACCTCGAAGAACCGGGCGAGTTCCTCGGGCGAGGCGAGAACGTCGCGCCGGCGGAGTTTGCCTTCGACGCGACGGGCGGCCTGAAGGAGTTCGCGGTTATGACGGGCAAAGGGGGAATCGGGCGCAAGTGCGCCGGTGACGAGGCCCTTCTCGATGAGCAGCCGGCGGGCATCGCGCGGGTCGATGGGAGCGAGGGGGACACGCTTGCGGGCCGTGACGACCACGCCGTTCACCGTCAGGCGTTCCCACCCCACGGCGTGGCGCTCGGCATCGTCAAAGTGTGCGTCGGCGACTGAGCGCTTGACGGCGTGGGGGGCGAGTTCAACAACCCAGTTGGGGTCAACCTTCGCGAGTGTTCGCGCGTAGAGCCGGGTGGTCTCCACGATCTCGGCGGCCACAAACCAGCGCGGGCTCTTGCGGAAGAGCACGGACCCGGGGAAGATGCTGACGCGGGCTCCGCGCGGGCCGACGTATTCGTGGCCGGTGCTTTCGTCCTTGCAGCAGAGGTTGCTGACGAGGCCGGTGAGCAGGGCGCGATGGATCTTGTCCGTGTGGGCCGGTGGGTGGTCGTCGCGCAGCCCCATCTCGCGCGCGAGCGCGGCGAGCTGGTGGTGCGTGTCGAGCCACTCCTGCAGCCGGCTGAAGGACAGGAAGGCCTCGCGACAGAGTTCTCGCAAGCCGCCCATGCCCCGGGAGCGGAGCGTCTCGCGGGCAGTCTCGAAGATGTTGAGAAGCGTGAGGAAGTCCGAGGACTCGTTGCGGAAGCGGGCGTGGGCGTCGTCGGCCCGCTGGGAGGCGGACATGGGGCGCTCGCGCGGGTCCTGAATGGAAAGGCCGGCTGCGAGGGCGAGCACCTCCGCGGTACACCCCTCGCTGCGCGAGGCAAGGACCATGCGGCCGATGCGCGGATCAAGGGGGAGGCGGGCGAGTTCGCGGCCGATCTCCGTGAGCGTGCCGCCGGCGCCGGGGAGGTCGATCGCTTCAAGTTCGTAGAGCGTCTCGTAGCCGTCCTTGATCATGGCGCGGCTGGGGGGCTCGATGAAGGGGAACTCCTCCACCGGGCCGAGGCGCAGCGAGAGGCCCTGCAGGATGACGCTGGCGAGAGAAGTGCGAAGCACTTCCGGTTGGGTGAAGCGGTCCCGGGCTTGAAAGTCTGCCTCGCTGAAGAGGCGGATGCAGACGCCCGCGGCGACCCGGCCGCACCGCCCGCTGCGCTGCTCCGCCGATGCGCGCGAGATGCGATCGACCGGCAGGGTTCGGACCTTGGCGGCATGGTCGTAGCGGCTGATCCGGGCAAGGCCGGTATCGATGACGAAGCGGATGCCGGGGACGGTGAGCGATGTCTCAGCAACGTTGGTGGCGAGGATGATCCGGCGGCCCTGGCCTTCGCGAAAGATGCGCTGTTGCTCGCCTGCGCTCAGGCGCGAGTACAGGGGGAGAATCTCGGCCCCCGTTGGGCCCTCGCGCCGAAGGGCCTCCGCGGCGGCGCGGATCTCGCGTTCGCCGGGCAGAAAGACCAAGATCCCACCCTCCGGCATGCCGGGGCGACAGAGTTCGGCCACGACATCGACGATGGCGTCGTTCTCGACTCTGTCGTAGTCATCGTCGCTATCGGGCCGGGGAGGGCGATAGCGGATCTCGACCGGGAACGTCCGGCCGCTGACCTCGATAACGGGCGCGATGGACGGACCGCCGAAGTGACGGCTGAAGCGGTCGGGATCAATCGTTGCGCTGGTGACGATGACCTTCAGATCATCGCGCCGCTCGAGGAGTTGCTTGAGGTAGCCAAGCAGGAAGTCGATGTTCAGCGAGCGTTCGTGGGCCTCGTCCACGATGATGGTGTCGTATGCGCGCAGGTCGCGGTCGCGCTGTGTTTCGGTCAGGAGCGATCCGTCGGTCATGACGGTGATGGCGTTGGCGGGACCGGATTGATCGTCGAAACGGACTTTGTAGCCGACGCCGCCGCGCGGGCCGAGGGGCGTTGAGAGTTCTTCGGCGATCCGAGCCGCGACGGCGCGGGCGGCGATTCGCCGGGGCTGGGTGTGGGCGATGGCCCCGCGCCGGCCGCGCCCGAGCGAAAGGCAGATCTGCGGGAGCTGCGTGGTCTTGCCCGAGCCCGTCTCGCCGCAGAGGATGACCACACGATGGCGCTCGATGAGCGAGGCGATCTCCGCCCGCCGATGGAGGACCGGAAGATCAAGCGCGAACGTAGGCGTCAGGCCGTGACGGGACATGAAGGGCGGATGGTTGCCGGGCTATCGACCCTCGAACAGTCCGGCCTCGTCCGGAAGGGCGGGGGGAGGAAGGCCCAGGTGGTCGGCCGCGGCCTTGGTGATCATCCGGCCGCGACGGGTCCGGGCCAGGAAACCAAGTTGCAGGAGGTAGGGCTCGACGACGTCTTCGAGCGTGCCCGCGTCCTCGTTCATGGTCGCGGCGACGGCCTCAAGGCCCACGGGGCCGCCGGCGTAAGTACCGGAGATGATGCGGATGTACGCGCGATCAAGCTCGTCGAGCCCGAGGTTGTCGACACCTTCGAGTTTCAAGGCACGCTCGACGGCCTCGCGCGAGATGGTGCCGTTGCCCTTGACCTGGGCGAAGTCGCGCACGCGCCGAAGGAGACGGTTGGCGATACGGGGCGTGCCGCGGGCCCGCGAGGCGATGGTGCGGAGGGCGGGGTCGCCATCATGGCCGACGTTCAGGAGCGTGACGCTGCGGGTGAGGATGGTGACGAGTTCCTGCTCGCTATAGAAGCGGAGGTGGTGAGCGATGCCGAAGCGCGAGCGCATGGGCGCGGAGAGGAGCCCGGCCCGGGTGGTGGCGCCGATGAGGGTGAAGGGCTTGAGGGCGATCTGCACGGTCCGGGCGTGGAGCCCCGAGTCGACTGGCACGTCGATACGGAAATCCTCCATGGCCGGATAGACAAACTCCTCAACGGCGATGGGGAGACGGTGGATCTCATCGATGAAGAGAATGTCACCCTGCTGCAGGCGGGTGAGCGCGCTGACAAGATCCGTGGCCCGGGCGAGCGCGGGACCGCTGGTGAGGTAGACGCGGGTGCCCATCTCAGCCCCGATGACATGGGCGAGCGTGGTCTTGCCGAGGCCTGGGGGGCCGTGGAGGAGGACGTGTTCCATCGGCTCGCGCCGGGCCTTCACTGCTTCGATGGTGATGCGGAGGCGCTGCATCAGGTCCGGCTGGCCGACATAGTCGGCCATTCGCGTGGGGCGGAGCGAGAGCGCGGCCTGCTCATCCGCACCCTCGGCCTGCTGCTGCGTTGCTGAGACCAAGCGCTCCGTCGCCATGGGGCGAGCGTAGGGGGAGCGGTGCAGGAGCGCGTACGCCGGGCGGGGCGGCACCGATCAATAATCAGGGGTCGCCGGTATGAGTTGGTCCCTGGAGTCATCAGCATGCCTATTTCCGCCGTCGCCATTCTCGCCTTGGTGTTTTCTGTGACTGCGGGGCAGCCCCCGGTGATCCACCCGGCAGCGCCCACGCTGCCCGAGGAGCCAACGGTCGCCCCGCGGCCCCCGGCGGCACCGGCTACCGGCGAAATGAAGGGAGCAGAGCAGCGGTGGAGGGGGACGATCACCATCCCCCCGGAGACCCGGCTTGAGTTCTTTGTCTCTCTGCGGGGTGCCCCCGCGCGACCGGGCGAGGAGCAGATGGGCACGGTGAGCATCCCGGCCCAGATGCTCCGTGATGGGCCGCTCGATGAGGTGCGGTTCGACGGGGAGATCATGTCGGTCCGTCTGCCGATCAAGAGCGCTTCGGAGCCGCTTTGGCCAGTGTGGGAGTTGAACATCGACGACGGAGGAAAGACGGCCCAAGGGTCGATGCGTCAAGGGGGGCAGGCATTTGACGTGACGGCCGAACGGCTGGAGGCGGGTGCACCGATCGGGCCCAAGCGCCCGCAGACCCCCAAGGGGCCATTTCCTTATGAGTCGCGCGAGGTGCTGTTTGATGGTGCAGGGGGCGCGAAACTCGCGGGGACGATGACGATCCCGGCCGGCAAGGGGCCGCACCCGTGTGTGGTGCTGCTGACCGGCTCCGGGCCGCAGGACCGAGACGAAACGATCTTCGATCACAAGCCCTTCGCGGTCATTGCCGACCACTTGGCCCGCCACGGCATCGCCGCGCTGCGGTTTGACGATCGCGGGGTCGGCGGCTCAACCGCGCCCAAGAAGGGTGAAGAGACGACGGACGACTTCGCCCTCGATGCCATCGAGGCCGTGAAGTTCGCGGGCGGTGCGCCGGGGATTGATCGAGCCCGGGTTGGGCTCGTCGGGCATTCTGAGGGCGCGATCTCGGCGATGGTGGCGGCGGCGACGAGCGACACGCCAGCGTTCATTGTTCTGCTCGCGGGTCCTGGTGTGCCGGGGCGGGCGATTCTTGAACGGCAACTTGTGGAACTCATGCGGGCGGCACTCCCGAAGGGCGAGGCCGGGAAGCCGGGCCCGGAGGAGGCGATCAGCAAGGCCTCGGCAGCGCAGCGTCGGCTTCTGAAGACTCTGGTGGAGGGGGGGGATCGAGCAGCGATCCGCAGCGATATCGAGCAGCTCATCATGCTGCAGGCGGGGACCGATGCGGAGGCCCTGAAGGATGATGCGGAAGCCGCGGGGTTCGTGCGGACCCAGGCCGAGTCGCAGACCACCATGATGACTTCACCGTGGATGCGGCGGTTCCTGGTTCTCGACCCGCGCGAGCACCTTGCCAAGGTGAAGGTGCCGGTGCTGGCGCTCTGGGGTTCGATCGATCGACAGGTGCCCCCGGAGCAATCGATGCCGGAGGTGCAGAATGCGCTCGTGGCGGCGGGCAACACCAAGGCCACGGCCAAGGTCCTCACGGGGCTGAACCACTTGTTTCAGCCGGCCCGAACCGGTGCCCTCGTCGAGTACCCGGAGATCGAAACGACATTCGACCCGGGTGCGCTCGAGGAGATCACCACTTGGCTGCGGGCTCGGTGCGGGCTTGGGGGGCCGTGAGCGGCGGTTTCGCGGATATCCCGGGTTCAACCGATGAGCAGCGGTGTGCGTTTCTGCTCGCGGCCTATCGGGCCGGCGCCTTCCCCATGGCCGAGGGCGGGCGCGGGCGAATCCGCTTCTACAGCCCGGATCCGCGCGCGATCGTGCCGCTGCATGTCGGGCCTGGCGAGCCCGGCGGGGTCGTGCTTTCACGCTCGCTGCGGGCTTCGATTCGGAGCGGCCGCTTTGTGATCCGCTGCGACATGGCGTGTCCGCAGGTCATTCGCGCTTGCGCCGCCTCGCGCGGCGGGGAGATAGGTGGAGACTGGATCAGCCCGGCGATCGAGCGGGCCTATCTCGCGCTGCACCGGGCTGGCCACGTCCACAGCGTGGAGGCGTGGCGCGAAGCTGATGGAGCACCCCTGCTTGTGGGCGGCCTGTACGGGGTTCACATCGGGGGCGCGTTCTTTGGTGAATCGATGTTCACGCGGGCTGACCTTGGCGGCGCGGACGCGAGCAAGGCCTGCTTGGTCGCGCTGGTGGGGCACCTGCGGGCCCGCGGCTGTGTGCTGCTTGACTCGCAGATTCTCAACCCGCA
>JBQTIJ010000200.1:0-10212 GCA_052388255.1 Phycisphaerales bacterium | reverse complement strand
GCAGCGCATGTTCGCCGTGATGGAACGGCTGGCCGCCTCGAGCAACCTGCAAGAGATTCTGACCCTCATCATCGATTCGATGCGCGACTCCCTGAGGGCCGAACGAGCCAGCGTCTTTCAGTTCGATGCCAAGGCCCAGGAGCTCTTCATCACGCAGGCCCACGGCGCGGTGGGCTTCCGATTCCCCATCACCAAGGGCATCGCCGGCGAAGCGGCTCGCTCGAAGCAGATCATCAATGTGCCTGACGCCTGGGAAGACCCCCGCTTCAACAGCGAGTTCGACAAGAAGTCCGGCTTCCGAACCAGGGCGCTCCTCACCATCCCTCTGCTCTCGTTCGATGGGGGCCTTGAGGGCGTAGCGCAGGTCCTCAACAAGTGCGCCGCCGAAGGCGCAACCGCGATCTTCGATCCAAGCGACGAACTCCTCGCCCGGGCCCTTGCGTCACAGGCCGCCATCGCCCTTCGCCGTGCCCGACTCATTGAGGCCGAACTCCGCAAGAACAAGATCGAGGGCGACCTCAAGATCGCCCGCACCATCCAGACTTCCTCGCTCCCCAAGTCCATCCCAGTTGTCCGCGGCTACGACATCGCCGCCCAGACCGAGCCCGCCGAAGAGACCGGTGGCGACACCTATGACCTGATCGACGTCTCCGCGCTCAACGCCAACCCCGAGGGCCCGGTCCGAAAGGGGCTGGTGATTGTCATGGCCGATGCCACCGGCCACGGCATCGGCCCGGCCATCAGCGTCACTCAGGCCAAGAGCATGATCCGCATGGGAGCGCGGCTGGGCGCTGGCATCGACCGCGTCGCTGAGCAACTCAACGCGCAGCTCTGCGACGATCTCCCCGCTGGCCGGTTCATCACCGCCTTCATCGGTCTCCTCGATCCAGAAGCCCACACCATCACCTACGCCGCCCCCGGCCAGGCCCCGCTTCTGCTCGTCCGCGCAGATGGATCGGTCGAGGAACGCTCTGCCAACACGCTTCCCCTCGGCATCGACACCGATCTTCGCCCCGACCCGGTTGAGCCCTTCGTCCTTGGCAAGGGTGATGTCTTCCTGCTCCTCTCAGACGGATACATCGAAGCCATGGACCCGCAGGGTGGGCAGTTCGGCCTTGAGCGGACCCTTGAAGTCGTCCGTGCCAACATGCAGGGAACTTGCGCCGCCATGCTTGAGGCCGTCAATGCCGCCGCCCGCGCATTCGCACGCGGCCGGCCATTCGGCGATGATCAAACCGCCGTGATCATCAAGCGCAACGATTGATCAGGAATCTGTGCCTCCTGCCCTACGCTCCCGCACGTAGACAGGTACAGGCATGGACACACCCACCGCCCATCTGGCGATCGAGCTCACTCCGTCGTTCGGCCATGGCGTGCTGGGCATCCTTCATCAATCCGCGCACGGCCCCACACTCCGGATCGTCCACTCAGAGCGGTTTGAGAATCGCCCCATGGTTCAGGCGGCCGATCTCCTTTGGGATGTCGAATCAGTTCGGCGCGGCATCATCACGTGCCTCCGCTCCGCTGCCCGCCGCGCCGCCGCGGAGGGTTCCACGCTTCGCTCCCTCGGTGTCACATCCTTCAATGCCGACTTCGCCCTCCTCGACCGATCCGGCCTGATGGTCGCACCGCCCCGGCGCGATGCGGACCCGCGCCACGCCCAGGCGCTCCAACACCTCGACGACGAACTCCGGCCCGCGGCCCGGTTCGCGCTCAGCGGGGTTGCCCCGCGCCCCACCACCACGCTCGCTCAGCTTCGAGCCATGCGCAGCGAGTCTCCCGGCCTCTTCGCCCGCGCCGAATCGCTCTCGTTGATCCCCGACCTCCTCCACGGCATGCTCACTGAGTCACGCCTGAATGAGCGCTCCGCTGCATCCGCGTCCGAACTCTTTGACCAACGCACCGACACCTGGTCGCAAACGCTCCTCGCCTTGGCCGGCCTTGCCCCGAGTGCGGTGCTGCCGCTCACACCTCCGGCCTCCCGAATCGGCCCGCTCGTCCGCGACATCGCGGGCCGCGCGGGGATCGACGCCCCCGTCGACGTCGTTGTTCCACCCTCGATCGACCTCGCGAGCGCGGTCGCCGCGCTCCCACCGACGCGCGGGCCCCGCGCCTTCATCCACCTTGCCGACACCATGTTCGTCGGCATCGAGCAGCCGCGCGATGTTCCCATCGACCACTCCCGCGCCTTCGCCGCAGGGCTTTCAAGCGTTCGTGGACTCGGTTCGAGCGTGCTCTGGTTTCGCGCGCTCCCCGGGCTTGGCATTCTCCACGCCCTGCGGCGCGAGTGGCGTGCCCGCGGCCGTTCGTTCTCTCTCGCCCAACTCGCCGCGCTCCTCGGGACGGGCCCAGGACCCGGATCCTGTCCCGTGATCGATCTTGAACACCCTGACTTCGCGCTCTCGACGCCGGGTGCAGCCGGGCTTCCGGCTTCCGCACGTCTGAACCACCACCTTCACCGCGCTGGGCACCCCGCCATCGCCGCGCCCGCCGACTGCACCCGCGCCATTCTCTCGGCCATCGGCACGCTCGCGGCCCGCGCCCTGAAGGACGTCGGGGAGATCACCGCCGCCCGGCCGACGGAGGTCCACTTCCTCGGCGAGGCCGCCTCCGACCGCGCCCTCGCGACCTTTTTGGTAACGACCCTCGACCGTCCCTGCGTCGTCGGCCCACCAAACGCAGCCGCCGTCGGCAACCTGCTCAGCCAGTGCCTTGGACTCGGCTTGATTGCGGACCCAGCCGAACTCGCGCGCACCGCCGCCAGATCCTTCGATTGCCCGACCATTCCGCCGCGCGCGGCCACGGGCCATTAGACCGCAGGCCTTGTCGCCATCGCCCGCCGAATCGTCGCCAGGGCCGCCTCGCGCTGGGCTCCATCCAGCCGCAGACGCGGCGGGCGGACATCTTCCGATCCCAATCGCCCCCCGTGAACCTCTTGCATCACCAGCTTGATCAGGTGTACGAACTCCGGCACAACATCCATGTGCAGCAGAGGAAGAAACCACGAGTAGAGCGCGTGACTCTCGACCGTTCGACCCGCAAGGGAGAGGTTCAGGAGCTCCACGGATTCCCGCGGGAACGCGTTCGCAAGCCCTGCGATCCACCCCGTAGCGCCCGCCGCCACACCTTCAACAAGCAGATCATCGACACCCACAAGGAGCGCCAGCCGCTCACCAACGGCGCTTCGCAGCGCCGTGACTCGCCGCACATCAGCCGACGACTCCTTCACGGCATGAAGCGTCGGGCGCTCCATCGCCAGTTCCGCGATCTGCGTGGGTGTCGTGTCCGTGCCGTAAGCGATCGGGTTGTTGTACAGCATGCACGAAAGCCCGGTCGCATCCATCACGGCCGCGAAGTGCTCCTTCGTTTCCCGCCACGACCCGCAATAGGCATAGGGCGGAAGCACCATCAGCCCCATGCACCCCTGCCGCTCCGCGACCCGCGCGATCCGCACGGCCTCTTGTGTGCTCATCGCACCGACGCCCGCCACCACGGGCACACCGGCGTGCTCAACCAGTGTCGCCAGCACACGCTCCTTTTCCGCCGGTTCAAGCGTGCCCCCCTCGCCCAGTGAACCAAGAGCCACAATAGCGCGACTCCCTTCCTTGGCCAGCCACGCCGCGTGCCGCGACAAGATGGCGTAGTCCACACACCCATCGCGCTCAAAGGGCGTGGTGATCGCGGGCAGAACACCGCGCCAGTCGAGTGTCATCGTCGGCATGAACATCTCCTCAGAGAGCAGCAAGGCGCTGGAGGGCAAACCGCCCCGGCAGGTAAGGACGGGGGTCGATCGTCGGACTCCGACCGAGGATGTGGTCGCCGATCAGCATCCCCGTTGAGAGTGCGGTCGTGATCCCCAGCCCCTCGTGCCCCGCCGCGATGTACAACCCCGGCTCCGCCGGATAGGGACCGATCAACGGCAGCGAGTCAACGCTCGCCGGCCGAAACCCCGTCCACGTCTGGGCATGCCGCAGCCCCGCCAAGCCGGGCATGAACTGCTCGCACCGTCGGAGCATCTGCTCCACGATCCGCGGCTCAATGTCCCCGGTGGGGCTCGAGTATTGACGCGAGGCGCCGATCAACACCTGTCCCGTAGCCCGCGGCTGGACATTGAACGCCACGGTCTCCTCCGCGTGCCCGTGCGCGCTGGTCAGGTACCCCAGTTCGATCAGTTCATGGCGGCAGAACCCCGGCGCGCTCTCGGTCATCACCAAGTGCCCCTTGCGCGGGCGGATCGGCAGTCCGGGGGTCAGGAGCGGCGCACTCGCTCCCGCGGCGTTCACGCAGGCATGCCCTTCAAACACGCGCCCGTCAGAGAGTCGCGCCGTGGTCCCGGAGAGCGCGACCACCGCAGCGCCCGTCACGAACGCGCCGCCCAGGGCCACCGTTTGCTCGATCAACCACGCCGCCGCCGCGGGCGCAAAGACCACCGCATCGCCAGGAACGACAAGCGCCCCGCACAGCCCCTGCCGGAGGTTCGGCTCGCACGCTGCAAGGCCGCTCGGCCCCAGCACCTGCGCCTCGATGCCCACTGATGCGAAGAACTGGTGCTTCGCGCGCACGAGGTCCATCTCGCCCTCGTTCTCGGCGATCCACGCGGTGCCCGGCCGGGTATACACGGCGCTCTGAGGAAGACGCGGCGCCAGCGCATCCCAGGCCTTGCGCGACCCGAGCGTAAGGGCCGCGATCGCCGGCGTGTCGTCCATCACGACAATGTGCCCCATGCCCGCCGCTGTCGCCACCATCCCGGGCAGCCCCGCGTCGATGACCGTGACGCGCTTCCCCGCCCGCGCGAGTTCATGGGCGCACGCCGCGCCCACGATCCCCGCCCCGACCACCACCACATCGGACTTGATGCTCACTTGCTTCATCGGATGCCATGCACAAACGGGTCTCGCGGATCGAGAATGAGCGTAGCGTCCGCCGTCACGAACGCGCTCCCTCGGATGAACGGCATCACGCCTCTTGCGCCCGCGAGCGGCCGCTCATACCAACCTTCAAACACACTCCCGATCACGCTCTCCTGCCGCCAGATGGCCCCGGGTGCGAGTCCACCATCCGCTGCCAGGCAGGCGAGTTTCGCGCTCGTCCCTGTACCGCAGGGGGACCGGTCATAGGCCCCGCCGGGGCAGAGCACGAACGCTCTTCCATGGTTTTCAGGAGCGACCGCTGCCGCGAGCAGTTCAACATGGTCGATGGGCTCGCCGCTGTCACCCTTGACACCGGCCCGAGCGAGTGCCCCCCGGATCTCCTCCGCCCGCCGCAGCAGTTGGTCAAGGTTCGCTCGCGAGACCTCCAGCCCGTGGTCCGCGCACAGATAGAACCAGTTGCCCCCATAAGCGATATCGCCGCTCACCACACGACCATCCCCCAAGGCCACGCGCACACCGCTCTGCGACCGGTGGCTCTCGACATTCGCCACCACCACCGATCCATCCTTGCCAAGCTCGGCCTGCACCACTCCTGCCACGGTCTGCACTCTGAGCGCACCGGCCTTCAGCCGTCCAAGGTGGGCCAGCGTCGCCACCACACCGATGGTCCCATGTCCACACATGCCCAGCAGCCCGACATTGTTAAAGAAAACAACCCCGACATCCGCCTCCCCCTCGTCAGGTTCAACGAGCAGCGCCCCGACCACCGGATCACTCCCCCGGGGTTCGCAGACGATCGCGTTCCGAAGGTCGTCAAATGCTGTCGCAAACACCCGCGCCCGCTCGCGCAGCGATCCCATGCCCAAGGGCGGAAAGCCGGCAATCGCCGTGCGCGTCGGCTCCCCCGCCGTGTGGGAGTCGATCACCCGCATCGTCATCGGGACGGGCGCACTCACGCCGGAGCCCCTGCAAGATGTTGCGTGGATGGCGACGCGCAAAGCCAAAGCGCATCCCCTCGCCAGCCCCGTGCCTCCAGCACCGCGTGCCCATACCCCGCGATCATCGCCGCGTTGTCAAGGCAGACCCCCATCGCCGGCAGCAAGAGCCGCACACCGCGCCCGGCCGCCAGCGCGCCCAATCGTGACCGCAGCAGTGAGTTCGCGCTCACGCCCCCGCCCACGAGAATGGTGCGGCACCCCCGGTTCAGGTCGAGCGCCCGGGTCAGTTTCACGACCAGCGTCTCAACCGCCGCGGCTTGGAACCCCGCGCACAGGTCCGCGACCCGGCACCCGTCAAGCGGCGGTGGGGGCGCAGGGTCCTCGCCGTTCCCCGTCCGTGCCTTTCGCCGTGCGACCCGGGGCACGCCAAACGCCGCGTACTTCACGGCCGTCTTGAGACCAGAGAATGAGAAGTCGAGTGAGTCCCTGCCAAGCGAGCTGATGGGCAACGCCACGCTCGCGGGGTCCCCGGCCTGCGCCAGCCGATCGACCTCCGGCCCGCCCGGAAACGGCAGTCCCAACATCGAGGCGACCTTGTCATACGCCTCACCCACCGCATCGTCGATGGTCGCCCCAAGGAGTGTCAACTGGGTTGGCGATTGCAGAAGGTAAAGGGATGTGTGCCCTCCGCTCACCACCAGCCCGACCGCCGGGAAGACCTCCGCGGCTACCCCGGCGGAAGTGCCATCGCCAAGCAGCCCTGCGTACAGGTGCGCATGCACATGATCGACGGCGACCAGCGGCAGGCCAAGCGTCCACGCGAGCGACTTGGCCGCTCCGACGCCCACGAGCAGGGAACCGATCAACCCCGGCCGGTGCGCCACCGCGATCGCGCTCAAGTCGTCAAGCCCGAGACCACTCTCGCGCAGCGCGGCTTGCACCACCGGCAAGATGCGTTCTGCGTGCGCTCTTCCGGCGATCTCCGGCACCACCCCGTCATACTCAGCGTGCAGTTCATGCTGGCTCGCGATCACCGATGACCGCACACATCGGCCGTCGGTCACCACCGCGCTCGCAGTCTCATCGCAGGAAGACTCGATCCCCAGCAGATGGCGCAGGCCAGAAGGCGGTCCAGAGGTGTGGACAAGCGGCCCTTCGGGCGAAATCACTTTGTCCCTGCCAGTCGGCGCACCGTCATGTCGAAAGTCTTCACCATGCTCGCCTGCAGGAGATAGACCACCACGCCATACACCCCCGCCGCCGCCACCGAGCCAAAGACCAGGAACGCGCGGGCATTCGCCAGTCCGCTCGATTGTGAGACGGTTCCCGCCAGCGCCTCTTCCACGCTGACCACCGCGTAAGCCGCGGAAGCTGGGCTGAACGCCGCGAGCAGCGGCCCCAGCACCGGCAGTGTTCCCGCCGCGTTCCATGCGCATAGGCCGAGTGTCCCCGCCACCACCCCCACAATGGCAACCGTTCCCATCACGCTGCTGATGGTGCCTTTGCTCTTCAGCGACCACTGCATCCCCACGATCACGCACAGTGCTTCGAAGGGCACCGCCGCGAGCAGCACCACCAACCCCGCCTCTGGCAGAAGGATCGGTGCCGTCACCGTTCCCGCTTTCCCGCCAAGATTGACCGTGGTCGTCACTCCTGATGGGTTCCCCACGCCATCCGCCAGCACGTAGAGCCCCGCGATCAAGAGCGTTCCGATCGGCACCGCGAGCATCGGCAGCAGATACGCAAGGATGCCCTTGAGCTTCCCCGTCAAGTACTGCGACGGTGTGATCGGCGTCGTCAGCAGCAGGTCGAGAGTCCCGTCCTCCCGCTCCCGGCTCACCGCCGTCGCCGACATGTTGATCGCGATCAGCGTGATCACCGCCAGCTCACCGATGATCGTGTAGAGCATGGATGCCCGGAACGTCAACTGCGACATGCTCTGCGTGTGATAGAGCAGGATCAGCGTGACCCCGAATGCGCCACCCGTGGCAATGAAGCTCCACCGTGCCAGAATCCGGCCAAGACTCCCGTTCCGGGCCGCGGCCTCGCGCCAGGCGATCGGGTTGTGCCACACCGCCCGGCCTGCCCGGTGAGTGTCCCCGTCGGCATCCGCCGGCCGCACCCCACCCAACCGCTTGTACCACGGCAGGGTTGATCGCGCGGCCGTCGTCCCCGTGATGGCCACGAACCCTCCCAGCCGAACCGTGATCACGCTCGTGAGCATGAGCCCGAAGCTGATGACGGTTGAGATCACGCACCACGTCGTCACCGGCCGCTCAAGGAACCACGACCCAAGCCCCGTCAGCGTCCCCTCTGCCGCGCGGGGGTAGCCCGTGGGGTCGAGGAGCGCGTGTAGCGTCAGAAAAGGGTTGAGCGCGGTCATCCACGATACCGCCGCCCCGCCGAACTGAATCCGGTCGATCGCGATTGTGATGGCGATGTATGACACCACCGCGATGTAGAAGGTGAAGACCGCCCGCTTCCCCACCATCCGCGACACCGACAGCGCAATGGCCATCGCGCCGACGAGCAGCGCGGCGCACCCCGCGATCAGGTAACTCGCAAAGATCGATTCGCCCTTGACCCCTCCGAAGAACTGCGTGACCGCAAACAGCGGTAGCGATGAAAACAGCAGAGCGAGCACGAAGAACAACCGGCCGAACAGGTTCCCGAGCACGATCTGCGTGGCGCTCATGGGGGTCGTCAGCAGGATGTCCCACGTCTTCGGGTCGGCCTCCTGCGCGATCGCACCTGCCATGAACACCGGTGCCAGGATGCAGATCAGCCCGATCTGTAGATACGCGACGTACTTGAACGCTGTTGACCCTGCAAGGGCCAGCTTGCGATAGTCAAGCTGCGCCCCGGAACCATCAATCAGGAGCGCTGCCAGCAGGACCGCGATGAGCGCCCCCAGGTACGCAATGCGCACATAGAGGTGCCGCTGCCGGCGCGAGGCATTCTGGACCAGCCGAACCGTGATCGGATTCGTGACGGCAAGCCGAAGGAACCAGCGGAGCACTACGGGCATACGGGGACTATACGGGAGAGTGATCCGGCAGTGCAGCCAGGCCTGAGCCATTCCCGGGCTGTGAAAGCGATTGCAGTCTCCCTAACCGTGCGCGATCACGGCCGCCGGACCCAGAACAAGGCCCTTTCTACCCAAGGCGGCCGGGTGTATGCAAACATGGAGGAACTGTTCGGATTGTGCTTGCGGCAGGGGGAACCCCGCGTTAGACTCTCCCTTGAACTGTGGAGAGAGTTTCCGCGCTTTGGCGCAGTTGCTCTCAATTCAGGTCAGGTTTCGACGGTTGTCCGCTGCCCGACCGCCGAGGCCATGTCCACTTTGGACGCAGACATGGCAGCTTTGTTGTGGTTCGGTCCGTCCAAACACGTGTGGACGGCCCGAGCCAACGTTGAGGAGAGATAGAGATGAAGATTTGCAACTTTGTCGTGAGCGCTTTGGCGCTCGCCGCGGCCGCGGGTTCGGCCAGCGCCCAGGGCGGCAACAGCTTCGCCAATGCCGTCGCGTACAACGGCCCGCAGGAAGTCGCGGGCGCGTACACCGCCGCGACCCTCAGCGAGACCCTCGTCGCGGAGTTCAGCGACCGGCAGATCCGTGGCGGTATGTCGCTCACCGGCACGCACTCCGTCATGGGCCTCACCGCCGGCGCGAGCTATCGCGCTCGCACCAGCCAGCCCGCTGGCCGCGCAAGCATGGACACGCTCCTCCGCTCACGCAACTCGTCCAACGCCGTGCTCGCCTCCAACGACGACTTCACCGGCCTCGGGTTCTACTCCCAGGTCTCTGGGTCTGTCCCCGGCGACGGCACCATCAACTTCGACGTGACGCGCTTCGGGAATGCTTCCTTCAGCGCGGCCATTTCGAACGACCCAGCCCAGTTCTACACGCTCAGCGTCTTCTCACAGACGGTCACCGCCCCGGGCGTTGACGTTCAGTGGTACCGCTTCACCGGCCTCGGTGGCATCCTCGCCGCGGAGGTCCTCTCCTCGACCGGCATCACCGATACCTACCTCGCTGCCTTCAACAGCTCCGGCACGCTCTTGGGCGCCGATGACGACGATGGGATTGGCCTCCTTTCCTCCATCCTCCCCTCTGACAACATCGAGATTCCTGCTGACGGGATCATCTACCTCGCCGTCGCGCGGTTCGCCGGGACTGTCGGCGCGGAGACCAACCCCAACTCCTACTTGAACAACCCGGCCACCACTGTCAACGGCGCGCTGCGCCTGAACGTGGTCCCCACCCCCGGTGCCGTCGGCCTCGCTGGCCTCGCCGGTCTGATGGTGGCTCGCCGCCGCCGCGCCTGATCGCGTTCAACACTCACCCAGACGGGTGAACACATGTACCCTGAGGCCCGCCGGTTCATCCCGGCGGGCCTTCT
>JBQTIJ010000199.1:0-5679 GCA_052388255.1 Phycisphaerales bacterium | reverse complement strand
CCTTCTTCAAGGCGCTGCTCTTCCTCTCGTGCGGCGCGGTCATGCACGGGTTCGGCGGCCAGCTTGATCTGCGCAAACTCTCGGGCGTGATGTGGATGCCCGGCTGGCGCATCGTCGGGCTCGGAATGCTGGTCGGGTGCTTGAACCTTGCGGGCTTCCCATTCACCGCCGGGTTCTTCAGCAAGGATTCCATCCTCGCGGAGGCCTTCCTGAACCACCACCTTCAGGCCATCGGCTGGCTCCTCCTGCTCACGGCCGGGCTTACCGCGTACTACACCTTCCGGGTCTTCTTCCGGGTCTTTGTGGGCCCGAAGTCCTTTGAGCCCGGTGATGAGGCGCACGGTCATGATGACCATGCCGACCACGGCCACGACCATGGACACGGCCATAGCCCCGCTTCCCACGCCGCGGCTCCCGCCGCCGGTGCACACGCCCATCAAGAGTTCCACCCCCACCCCCCGGGCTGGGCGATCAACACGGTACTCGCCACACTCGCCATCGCCTCGCTCGCGATCGGTGCGCTCGCTCTGCCCGTTGTCAACCACTGGGTTGAGGGCATGGTGAGCGCAGGCACTCCCGGCAACGCCCTTGCGCACGCCGCCCATGCCGAGCACCACGGCTTCCTCGGAACTTCGTTCGACACCCACACCGCGATGATGTTCGTCAGCTCGGCCGTGGGCATCGTGGGCATTCTCGTGGCGTTCGTTCTGCACAAGCAGGGCCGCACTACCGCCGCCCGCAGCAAGGCCGATGAACTTCTCCCCTTGATGGGTCCGATCCCGGGCTGGGCCCAGGGCAAGTGGTTCGTGGATGAGTTCTACAACTTCATCATCCGGGTCCCTCTCTGGGTCGCCTCGCACCTGCTGCACCTGATCGACAAGCTCATCGTCGATGGTCTCGTCAACACCTTCGGCTGGATTCCCCGCGCCCTCGGCTGGTCAATCCGGCCGGGGCAGTCGGGTGTGCTCAACGGCTACGCCATGGGCATGGCCGCCGGGGTCGCCGTCGTCTCCCTCGTCGCGCTCTTCCTGCTGCATTGATCGTTCGACCGCTTTCGGAACTCCCATCGCCGCGACCGAACCTGCCCGGCATCGTGAATCGGCCCGAACACCCGTCTCCTTCCCATGCTGATCTCCCTTGTCATCATCCCACTCGTCGCCGCGGCGCTCGTCTCGGCGCTCGCCAAGGGCCGGGCCTTTGCAACGGCCATGCTCGGCACACTGCTGCCGGTCGCACCCATGGCTGTTCTGCTCAAGAACTTCGACTGGACGGGCGGCGAGCAGTACCAGTTCGGTCGCTCATGGGCCTGGTTCCCGGATCTCGGGCTGAACTTCTCGATCGGCGTCAACGTCGTGGGCATGTTCCTCCTGGCGCTCGCAGTCCTTCTTGTGCCGATCTGTGTCGCCTGCTCGCTCACCGCCATCACCCGGCGCACCAAGACGTACTACTTCTGGCTCCTTGTGCTGCAGGCAGCGATGTGCGGCGTCTTCATCGCCCGCGACATCATTCTCTTCTACACCTTCTTCGAGTTCACGCTCGTCCCCATGTTCGTGCTCATCTCCTTGTACGGGAGCACCAATCGCAAGGCCGCCGCGATCAAGTTCTTTCTCTACACCTTCACCGGTTCGGTGATCACCCTCGCCGCGCTGGTGTACGTCGCGTGGTTCAACGCCACCAAACTCGGCACCGCCACCGACCCGCGCGTCTGGACGTTCGCCATCGACAACCTCCGCACAGCCGCCGTGCAGATGCCCCTCGAGACCCAGCGCTGGGTCTTCGTCGCCATGATGCTCGGCTTCGCCATCAAGGTCCCTGTCTTTCCCTTCCACACCTGGCTCCCCCTCGCCCACACCGAGGCGCCCACTGCCGGTTCCGTGGTCCTCGCGGGCGTGCTCCTCAAGCTCGGAACCTACGGCATCCTCACCTTCGCCATCCCCTTCTGCCCGAAGGCAGCCATCGAGATGGCGCCCTTCATCGCCACGCTCGCCATCATCGGCATCGTCGCCGCCGGGCTCATCTGCTGGGTGCAGACGGACGTGAAGAAACTCGTGGCCTACTCCTCGGTTTCCCACCTCGGGTTCTGCATCCTCGGCATGTTCGCCTTCAACGCCGCCGGGCTGCAGGGCAGCATCCTGTACATGATCAACCACGGGCTCTCGACCGGGGCTCTCTTCCTGCTGATCGGGATGATCTATGAACGCTACCACACGCGGAGCATGAAGGAAATCGGCGGCCTCGCCGCCCGCATGCCCGTCTGGGCGACCTTCATGGTCTTCTTCACCATGGCCTCCGTCGGTCTCCCAGGGCTGAATGGCTTCATCTCGGAGTTCCTCTGCCTGCTCGGCTGCTTCCAGTCCGCCGATGCGTGGCGCGGGCTGGCGCCGCACAACGCCGCGGGCGTCCCCGGCGAACTCGGCCCTTACTTCGCCGCCGTCGCTTCGACCGGCATGGTGGTGAGCGCGATCTACTTGCTGTATATGGTGGGCAAGGTGGTCTTCGGCCCGTTGAACGAGCCGCACGCTCATGACGACCACGCCGACCACGGCCACGCCGGCGACGTCGCAGCCCCCAAACTGCCGGTTGACCTCTCTCGACGCGAGATCGGCGTGCTGGTCCCGCTCGCGGCCCTCTGCCTCGCCTTCGGTATCTACCCCCGTCCCCTCATGACCGCTCTCGAGCCCGCCGTCATGCTCACCGTGCGCGAGGTGCAGACCGCCCGCGACCAAATGAAGCTCGCTGCGGGCGAGCCCTCGATCAACCCCGTGGCTGAGCGAACCCGCACGGCCGCAGGAAGCAGCGCCCCCACCCGGCAGGCACAGCACACCGACCAGGAGAGCGGGCAATGACGTTCATCGACCTCACACTGAGCGCACTGCCGATGGCCGAGCGGGTCAAGACGCTCTACCCCGAGATCGCGCTCTTCGCCGCCACCTGCCTCGTCATGATCGTCGGGCTGAGCAAGTCCTACCCCATCCGCAAAACCTGCGGGCTCATCACCTTCGTCGCCCTCGGCATCGCGGGCATTCTCGCCCACGTCACCTTCGCCCCCGCGAACACAACGCCGCTCGTCAACCTGCCGCACTATGGCAAGATCATCGTGGCCATCGTGGGCATGCTCCTCTCCCTGCTCATCGCCGGGACGGCCGACCGCGATTATGAAGCCGCGGTCGCCAAGGGCGAGCCCTTCAACCCCCTCCGCGCTGTCCGTGCCGAGTTCTACTCGTTCTTTCTCTTCTCCCTCACCGGCCTGATGCTCTGCGCCGGGGCGGATGATCTCATCTGGCTCTTCCTCGCCCTTGAGCTCACCTCGCTCCCTACGTACATCATGGTCACGATCAGCACCCGCCACAACCGCTCCATGGAGGCGGGGGTCAAGTACTTCTTCCTTGGCGCGCTCGGCGCGGCCACATTTCTCTATGGCTTCGCCATGCTCTATGGCGGCACCGGCAGCACGAATCTCGCCGAGATCCAGCGCTCCCTCGCGGAGCAGGCCGCTGGCGGCGGGATCAACGGCATCGCCATGACGGGGCTCCTGCTCTCCGTCGTAGGCATCGCGTTCAAGATCGCGGCGGTGCCGATGCACTTCTACACGCCCGACGTCTACCAGGGCGCCTCCTCCCCCATCGCGGCGTTTCTCGCCTTCGTCCCCAAGACCGCGGGCTTCTTCGCGCTCCTGCTCATTGTCTCCTGCGTGGGGTGGAACAGCGCCGGAGGCAAACTCCCCGAGCCGCTCCACCAAGTGCTCTGGATCATGGCGGCCCTCACCATGACCGTCGGCAACGTGCTCGCCCTGCTGCAGAACTCGGTGAAGCGCGTTCTCGCGTACTCCTCGATCGCCCACTCCGGATACATGCTCGTGGGCCTCATCGCTGGCCCCGGCGAACCCGGCGCACCCTTCACCCGCAACGGCCTCGCCGCCGTCATGTTCTACCTCCTCGCGTACGGCATCATGAATCTCGGTGCCTTCGCCGCGCTCGCATGCCTCGAGCGCACCGGCAAGGACGGCAAGCCCGACGAGGTCGATTCCTTCGCCGACCTGCGCGGGCTCTGTCGCTCGAGCCCCGTGCTCGGCTACACCATGGTCCTCTCGGCCCTCGGGCTGCTCGGGCTCCCCCCCACGCTCGGGTTCTTCTCCAAACTCCCGCTCTTCACAAGCGCCATCTCAGCCGGCGAGATCACCCTCGTCGTCATCCTCGGTCTCAACTCCGCCGTCGCCGCGTTCTACTACCTCCGCCTCGCCGGCACACCCTGGCTTGAGACCCTCGAACTCACCCCCGGCCACACACCCCCGCGGCTCGCCCCCTTCTTCGCCCGCACCATCGCCGGCGTCTGCTCGGCGGTTGGTGTCGTGTTGCTCGCCATCGTGCCTTACACCAGCGCGGCGAAAACCGCCGCGGAGTATCGCGACCGCGGCACCAACCCCAACAAGCCAGCCCTGATGAACCCCGCGCCGACCCCGGCCGAGAACGCCGCCGCGGCCGTCTCCACACGGTGACGCTGACACGACTGCTATACCTCCGGTGCTGATGCTGCGCGGCGGCTCCGCGCAGGTCTCGTCGGCTCAGAAGGGCGCGGGCCCTTCGTCCTGCTCATCGCTGTGTTCCCCACCCGCAGGCCCATCGCTCCGTAGCGCTGGGGGCATCTGGCTCCGGCCTTCAGCATCGCGCTCGGGCCCGCCGCCATCGCGATGGTTGCGCACCGGTCCGGTCTGCCGCCCTGGTGCAAACGCCCCGAACGACGGTCGCGCAGCCGCGGGTGGCGGTGTTCCTGCCGGCTCCACGTAGGACGCCGCCCGAGACGGCGGACGCGAAGCAGGCGGAGGCGGAGGGGGCGGAGTCGGTGCGTAATCCTGCCGCGAAGCCGCGCCAAAGCCCGATTCATCCGCTCCCGCGGCATGGTTGAGGAACCGCGTGGTGGAGGCGTTCCAACTGAGTCTCACCGTCCCGGTCGGACCGTTGCGCTGCTTGGCGATGATCACCTCGCCCAGCCCGACTTTGTCGGGGTTGTTGTCGAGCCACTCCTGATCGCCAATGTGGTAGTACTCCTCCCGATGCAGGAGCATGACCACGTCAGCATCCTGCTCGAGCGAACCCGACTCACGCAGGTCCGACAGCCGCGGCTTGTTCTGGTCGCGCGTCTCCGCCCCGCGGTTGAGCTGGCTGAGGCAGATGATCGGGATTTTCAGGTCGCGTGCAAGCGCTTTGACCCCGCGCGAGATCGCGCCGACCTCGACCTGCCGGCTCTCCTTGGCCGCGCCCGGCGCAGAAAGAAGCTGCAGGTAGTCGATCATGATGCAGCGAACCTGGTGCTTGGCGACCATCCGGCGGGCCCGTGCCCGAAGCTGCGTCACCGAGAGCGCGGACGAGTCGTCGATGAAGAGCGTGGCCTCGGCAAGCCGCTCCGCCGCGAGCAGGAGCTCGTCGTACTGCGTCGCCCCGAGGATCGAACGCTGGATGTGCTGCGAGTTGATGCCAGTGTAGGAACTCAGCAGCCGCTGCACAAGGGCCGACTTGCTCATTTCCAGCGAGAAGACCCCGATGGGCAGTGGCTCGCGCTGGCTCCGGGCCTGGCGCGGGCCATCCGTGCCGAGCGCGATCTGTTCCGCCAGGTTGAGCGCGAACGACGTCTTGCCCATCGACGGCCGGGCCGCCACAATGATCATCTCGCCCTGCTGCAGGC
>JBQTIJ010000198.1:0-14045 GCA_052388255.1 Phycisphaerales bacterium | reverse complement strand
CGGAGCAGGGTAGGGATCCGAACGGGGCTCGTTGCCTGCCAACCATGTATCGGTGGACACCTCTGGTAGGCCGAGGGATGCAACTGATCCGCACCGTTCCCCAACCAGTCGGTTACCCTCACCCTTCGAAACTCAACTCCGAGGACCCTCCGCATGCTCCGTACCCCGACTATCGCCCGCGCCGTCGTCACCGCCGCCGCCTTGTGGACCTGTGCCGGGCTGGCCCTGGCTCAGAACGACCCTGCCAAGGAACCAGAAACGCGACAGAGCGTGCTCGTGCTCGAGCGTGTTTCGCTCGACAAGATCCTCGTGGCACCCAAGGACCAGGCGCTTCGCCGGGCGTTGGGCATGCTTCCTGCGCGGCTTCTGGAGATCCCGTCGGAGGTTCCCGACGGCGAAGGTGTGCCCACCGAGGCCATTGAACTCATCACCCGACTCGCATCGTCGCCCGTTCGTCTGGGCGTGACCTACGACGCGCAGAACCAAAAGGGCGGGTTCGGCGGGGCGGGGATTGTCCTGAGCTTTGCGCAAGCGAGCGAGGCCGAGGCGAAGGCCACAAGCGAGGCGCTTCAGAAGGCCCTTGCGGATGCACCGGAGATGCCCGCGCTCACTGCCAGCAAGCAGATGCCCGGCATGGTCGGTGCCGTGACCCCTGCCGGCGTCGTTCGTCTCGGTCCCCGCAAGACGGCCGCGGGCTGGGCCTTTGAAGTCCACGCGGGGACTGTTCCTGACCCTGAGGCCAACCTCAAGGAGCTTGCCGGTGTCGCCACAGCGGGCGTGACACCCTTCATCCGCGGGCGATTCGACCCCGCGCCGCTCTCTCCCCTTCTCGGGCTGCTCCAGGTCGTGGCGGGTGCGAACCCGCAGGCCGGCGCTGTGGTCGCGGGCCTCACGGAGCGGAACCTGATCGGCGAGCAGGCCGCGAAGTGGTCGTTCGCCATCGGTCACTCGGATGACGCCACGGTGTCGCGAATGACCCTCACGCACGTTGCCGATGGTGACCCAATCGACGCGAAGGGGGCCCGACCGTTGACCGAGGCCGATTTCCGCCTCATCCCGGCGGACGCATACTTCGGGAACATCGCGGCACTCCCCAAGGGGTCGTTCGATTCGATCCAAGCCGCGGTCGAGGAGAATCCAGAAGCCGCCGCTGTTTTCGACACGATCTCTGATCAGATTGGCGTGGACCTTCTTGCGGAGGTTCTCCCTTCGATCGGCGATTCCGTGGTGACCTACATCTCAGACTCCACGGGCGGCGGTTCGCTGGCCTCGCAGGTGGTGATCATTTCGCTTGCCGATCGCGCCAAGTTGGTGAACGCCAACGGCAAACTCGTGAACTTCATCAACGCTGAACTCGCCAAGGAAGAGACCGCCCGCGGCTACGTAAGCGTCCGGTCATGGAAGGACGAGGCCACCGCCGGGGCCGAGTTCTTCTCTGTGTCGTTCGCGGGCATCCCCTTCCCTATCGAACCGACGTACGCCTTCACCGAAAGGCACCTCATCATCGGGTTCAGCCCGCAAGCCGCGGTCGCGGCCGTCAGGCAGGCGACGGGCAAGGGTGACGCTGGCATCGGGAGTGTCGCGGCGATCGCCGCCAACCTGCCCAAGGGCAAGACGCTCAACTCCTTCGCTTTCACTGACACCAGCCGGGTCCTCCGTGCGGGGTACCCCTTCGTATCAGCGTTCGGCTCGATGGTCGGAAACGCCGTCCGGTCACGGGCGAATGCTGAAGGCGCCAAGCGTGAACCGGGGATGATCGTGCCGACCTACGCCGAGCTCGCCTCGGGAGCACGGCCGCTCGTCAGCTACAGCTACTGGGATGGCAAGTCCATGATCAGCGAGTGGCGCGGCGACAAGTCACTGCTTGTAAACATGGGCGCAGTCGTTGGTCAGTACAGCACCTATTGGCCGGTCATCGCCGCCGCGGCGGCCGCGGCCGGGTTTGCGACCCAGCAGCAGGGTGGGGGCATGTTCCCTCCTCCGGACATGGACTTTGACGATGGGGACATGGACGAACCGGCGATGCGGATCGTTGAGCCCGCCGGCCGGTGAAGGGTCGGATCGGCTGGTACCGTTGCCCATGAGCAGCCGACTCTGCGGGACGCAGCGGAAGGTCGTCATCGCGCTGATGGCGATCGTGGCCGGGGCGGTCTCTATGGGAGAGACAACGCTGGCCCAGGAACAACCTGCGCCCAGTTCCGCAGCGCGGACGGCCGCGATAGTCGAGTGTGCCCCGCCCCGGGGGGATCTGCCGGGCGAGGTGCCTCACTTGGCGGTACTGGACCTCCTGACCGGTCTGGCCGATGCCCCAGCCCAGCTCGAGGACACCGCGTTCGCTACGCGGGCCCGGCGAGCGCTGGTGCAGATTGTCAGCAGTGGCGTTCCTTTCTCGGTGGTGATCTTCGATCTCTCTGAGGAAGCGACGGTTGAGGGAGATCGTCGCGGCCTCTCGATGGTGATCGACTTTCGCTGTCGGCCGGAGACGGCCGCGGCTGCGGCAGCATCGGTGGCCGGTGCGCTCCGCATCCGAGCGGGCTGGGAGGCCGGTGCCACCCCCGGCACGGCCCGGGTGCTCAACGGTCGGCGTTGGCAGGTGGTCTCCGTACTTGCGGAGGGGCCGGTGTTGTCGATCGCCCTCGGCGAGAATGCGCTCGAACGGCGTCCTGACCGGCGGCCGGGCGTCGGAGGCGGTCCCCCTGCGGCGCAGGGCGGCCCACTCATGCGCTCGCTGCCCGCACCTCTGGCGGGTTGGAACCTGACGGCCTTTGTTGACCTCGATGCGGTCCGCGAAGCGTGGCCGGAGAGCGCGGGCTTTGGTCGAATCGGGCGTTTGCTTCACGCGCTGGGTATCCCGAATATGAGGGCCGCGGCCCTGCGCGCATCGTTGCCGTTGGCACCTGAGCCACTCACGGCGCAGAGCCCGCCCCGGATGCTCTCCGTGGTCATCGCGACCGCCGGCCGCGGGGTGCCGCGTGGGGCGGCGAGCGTCTCCACACTGAGTTCGTCGGCGTGGCCGGTGCCCGCGGCTCAGGACAATCCGGCCCTGCCCAATGACGGCGGGGACCGTCGTCATGCGAAATGGGCGCTGGTCGTGCGCCCTGAGTGGGGGGAGTGGATCCGAGGGGGGATCAGCGCCTTCGGGGCGTGCGAGGGCACAGAAGCGAGCCGCCGATTTGACGAGGCCCGCCGGGTGTGGGAGGTACGGCGGGGTGCGGATGCCACGCGCCGGGTCGCAGGCGCGCTTGCACCATCGCTCATCATCGAGCCCGCGGCCGATGGAGTGCTCCTCCTCACCGCGCCAACGCGGGACCTCGACCGGGCAGAGTCACTGGCGCTTGGGATCCAAGCCATGGTGGCGGGCTTCGTGGGGCCGGGCTCAAAACTCGACGCCGACTCCGCGAACCGAAGGTGGGGGCTCAGCGGAACACCATGCGTGTTGCTCGA
Source organism: Phycisphaerales bacterium (assembly GCA_052388255.1). GTDB lineage: Bacteria > Planctomycetota > Phycisphaerae > Phycisphaerales > UBA1924 > JAEUIX01. The sequence continues at coordinate 10,601 of JBQTIJ010000198.1, read as the reverse complement.
TGGGGTGCGGGCAGGGGTGGTCAAGCGTCCGGGTGCCGCTGAGTTCCGGGTCCTCGTCGATGTCGGGAACGTCGGCGACCGGCTGCGGGAAGTGGCCCGAACGGCCATCCCTTAGCGGCCGGGGGCGGCAGCTCCTCATACAGTCCGTCCGAATGTCACGGCCACAGTCATGACCACCGCTCGCCCCTCTCAAGTCATCGATCAACTGCGTACCGACGGTGCGCTCACGGCACCCTATGGACCGCCCGAGTCCGCGGTGGAGGTAGTGCAGACTTTCGGCGAACTCGACCAGGAGTACGCGGCATTGCGGAAGGGCGCGGGGCTCTTTGACAACACGATGCTCGGATGTGTGGCAATCTCCGGGGCGGATCGAATCGACTTCCTGAACCGGATGCTCACGCAGGAACTCAAGGGGTTCGCGCCGTACCGCACTGCGGATTCGTTCTGGCTCTCCCGCAAAGGTCGGATCGACGCGGACGTTCGCCTTGTTGCTCTCCCCGACCGTGTGCTGGCGTTCGTTGATGTCCACGCGGCCGAGCGGCTCCGGACCGGGCTCGCTGCGTATGTCATCATGGAGGACGTGGAGTTGATGGATGAGTCCGGTGCGCGCCACGCCTTCGGGCTGCACGGGCCGGCGGCCCGGGCTGTGCTGCTCGATGCCGTCACGCCCGGGAGCGTGCGCGGCGCGGCAGGGGGCATTGAGACGCTGGCCCAGGGCGAGGCGGTAGAGTGCGAGATCGAGAGCGCTCCGGCCGTTGCATTCCGGGCGGATCTTGTGGGCGAGGTGGGGATACACGTCTCGGTTCGGTCGGCCGACGCGGGCATGGTGTACGCGGCCCTTCGTCGGCGTTCCGGCCAGTTGCTCCACGGAGCAGAAGACGACGCCTTTCGGCGCGGGCCGGACCCCTTTGGCCTGCGGACCGTGGGATGGGCGGCGATCAACACCGCGCGGGTTGAAGCGGGGACGCCGCTGTATCTGCTTGACTTCGGGACCGACTCGCTCGCTCATGAGACCGGCGTGCTGAATGAGCGAGTGAGTTTCACCAAGGGGTGCTACCTCGGTCAGGAGATTGTGGCGCGGATGCAATCTCTCGGCGCACCCAAGAAGCGACTGATGGGTATTCGACTCGAGACTGTTCGACGCGGTGGGACAGTGCAGCCGACCGACGCCATGGAAGCCGCGGAGGCGGAGTTCGCGCTCCAGCCCGAGACTGGTTCAGCGGTCTTCGCCGCGCCCGCGGCGGGGGCAACGGTCTCTGCGGAGACGATCGGGGAACCGGTGGGCGGGGTCACAAGCAGCGCGATCAGTCCCATGCTGGGCGGGGCGCCGGTCTGCTTCGCGATGGTCAAGACCGCGCAGGCCGTGCCCGATACTCGGCTGCTCGTTGAAGCGGAGGGGCGGCTCATCGCGGGCGTGGTGCAGCCGCGGCTTTCGAGTCTGCGCGTGCCGTGAACCCTGGGGCGTCCCCGGGTCGGAGGTGGATGTGGCGACGCGACGGCTGGCGATCATCGGTGGCGGGACCATGGGCACGGCGTTGCTCGCTGGGGCCCTTCGCGCGGGGGTGGTTCGTGCGGCGGAGGTGACGATTGCGGAACCGGACGCCCCGCGTCGGGAAGCATGCGCGGCCCTCGGGGCGTCGGTGGTGGAGCAAGCGATCGAGGCGACGGTAGCGCTCGGCCCGGCGGATGTGATTCTGCTGGCGGTGAAGCCGCAGGCCATCGGCGAGGTCGCGCCCGCGCTCCGAGGAACGCAGTCGCTTGTGATTTCGATCATGGCGGGCGTCACTACGGCGCGGCTCAGCGCGATGCTGCAAGGTGATGCTCCCGACGATCCCCACGCGAAGCCCTCGGGGAGGGTCGTTCGGGTGATGCCGAATCTTGCGGCGCAGGTTGGCAAGGGCATGAGCGCGATCGGAGTGGCCGAGGGCGTGAGCGCGGAAGATGTTGAGTTCGTGACCCGGCTCTTTCGAGCAGTGGGGGATGTGGTGTTCCTGCGCGAGGGTCTGATGGACGCCTTCACCGCTGTGGCGGGTTCTGGTCCGGCGTATGTGTTTCTGTTGGCCGAGGCACTGGAGCGCGGGGCCGAATCGCTGGGCCTCTCCGCGACGGATGCTCGCTCTGTGGTCCGGCAGACCATCATCGGCGCGGCGGCCGTCATGGCGGCGGACTCAGCATCACCGGGCGGCCTGCGCGGGGCGGTGACCAGCAAGGGCGGCACCACAGCCGCCGCGTGCGCGGTGCTTGAAGAGGCCGGGTTTGTCGGTCTCTTTGAGCGGGCGCTCACGGCTGCGCGAGATCGTGGGGCGGAGCTCTCGAGGATCCCGGACCGGTGAACGCAGAGGCGGCCGACTATGCTCGGCCATGCCGGATCGCACGCTTCGGGTCGTGGTGATCGGGGCGGGCACCGCTGGCCCCGCGGCGGCGACCTTCCTCGCCCGTGCAGGCCATTCCGTGGTCCTACTTGAGCGAGCACCGACGCTCGGCCCTGTTGGGGCAGGGCTCCTCCTGCAGCCGACCGGCCTAACCGTGCTTGCGCGGCTTGGGCTGCTGAGGACGGTCATCGGGTGTGGGGCAAAGATCGGCCGACTCTCCGGGGTGAACCACCGGGGCCGAGTGCTCCTCGATCTTGCGTACCACCACCTGCGGCCGGGCCTCTTCGGGCTCGGGATCCACCGGGGAGCACTCTTCTCGGCGCTGATGTCGCCCTTGGCTGAGGCGGGGGTTGAACTGCGAACCGGTGTCCGCGTCACCGCCATCGAGAATGAAGGCGGGGGGCGGGTGAGCGTAGTTGATGACACTGGGGCGGGGCACGGTACTTTTGACCTTGCGGTGGTGGCGGATGGTGCGAAGTCCACACTCCGCACGGCCTCAGGATTCTCGCCCCGGGTGCGCACCTACCCATGGGGCGCGATGTGGTTCGTGGCAAAGGAGGTTCCGGGGTTTCATGATGGGCTTCTCCGCCAGGTCTTCTGTGGCACATCGCGCATGGTGGGGTTCCTGCCGTCCGGGACGCAGGATTCGGCCGGAGCGGGCCCGCGCACCACGAGTGTGTTCTGGAGCGTGCGGGCCGATCGGTTCGAGGCGGTGCGGGCCGCGGGGGTTGATGCGCTGCGGCGCGACGTGTTGACGCTCGTTCCAGAGGCATCACCGATCATCGACCAGGTTGAGCGGCCCGAGCAACTGCTCTTTGCCGAGTATCGCGATGCGGTGATGCGGCGCTGGCACGATCCGACCGGGCTGCCGATTGTCTTCATTGGCGATGCGGCCCACGCCATGAGCCCCCTTCTCGGCCAGGGCGCAAACCTCGCCCTTCAGGACGCCCAGACGCTCGCGGACTGCGTCTCGACGTGCCCATCCGTCGCCGAGGCGCTCGCGCGATACAGCGCTCTGCGCGGCCCACAACTCCGTTACTACCAGTTCGTGACACGGCTCCTGACACCGGTGTTCCAGTCCGACATCGAGCCCCTCGCCTGGGGTCGCGACCTGTTCTGGGGGCCCGCGTGCAGGGTCCCGTTCACGCGAAACCAGATGCTTCGTGGTCAGGCCGGCGTGAAGAACGGCTATTTCCGGTCCCTGCCTCTCCCGACGCCACAAGAGATCGGAGAAGGGCTCTGAGGAATCGCACGGCAACAATCGCGCACATGCTCAACTCCATGCTCGCGCTCGTGGTCGCCTTGTCTCTCTCTCCGGCGGCCCTTGCGCTGGCAAACGACGGCCCATGGAGAATCTCGAACGAACGGGCCGACCAACCCCCCGCGCTGGCACGCGAGTTCCGCGGGGCCTGGGTGGCGACGGTGGCGAACATCGATTGGCCAACCAAGCGCACCCTCTCGCCGCGCGAACAGCATGCGGAAATGCTCGTGATTCTCGACGCGGCTCACGCGATGAACCTCAACGCCATCGTGCTCCAGGTCCGGCCCGCGTGCGACGCCATCTACCCATCCGCGCTGGAGCCATGGTCTGAGTTTCTCACCGGCGAAAGCGGCCGTCCTCCTGCCGATGCGCCGGCAGACTATGACCCGCTCCGCGATTGGATCGCCGAGGCCCATGCACGTGGGCTTGAACTGCACGCCTGGTTCAACCCCTTTCGCGCCCGCCACTTTGAGTCGAAGAAGCCCGATGCGTCCACGCACGTCTCCAAGGCACGGCCGGATCTTGTGCGGGCCTATGACCAGTATCTCTGGCTCGATCCATCGAGCCCGGACGCCCAGACCTTGACGCACATGGTGGTGGCCGATGTCGTGACTCGGTACGACATTGATGGCGTCCACATGGATGACTACTTCTATCCCTACCCCAAGGACAAGCAGCCATTCCCTGACGAAGAGGCCTTTCAGCTTTATCGAGCCGCGCTCGGCGCGGCGGCGCTCCCCAAGGCCGAATGGCGACGCGAGCACGTCAATCGCTTCGTGCGCACTCTGGCCGGGCAGGTCCACCGCCTCAAGCCGCACGTGAAGGTCGGCATCAGCCCCTTCGGGATCTGGCGGCCGGGCTCCCCGCCGGGCGTGCAGGGTTTCGACCAGTTTGAGGGACTGAGCGCCGATGCCCGGCGCTGGATCCGGGAAGGGTGGGTCGATTATCTCGCGCCCCAGCTCTATTGGAAGATCAGTGCGCCCGCCCAGCCATATCAGCGGTTGCTCCAGTGGTGGTGCGACCAGAACGACCAGCGGCGGCACATCTGGCCTGGCAACTTCACCAGCCGGATTCTCGCGACCGGAGCCGGCAAGCCCGGCGAGTCTTGGGAACCGGGGGAACTGATCGAGCAGATCGGAATCACCCGCCGCGAGCTCGCCCCGACGGGCTCGACAGGCAACATCCATTTCAGCATGGCCGCGTTACTGCAGAATCGGCGCGGGATCGCGGACGCGCTGGTGGCGGGCCCGTACGCCGATGATGCCATTGTCCCTGCCTCGCCCTGGCTGGCCGGCGAGGCATCGCTGCCGCCGGCAGCCGCGGTCGAAGTCGCCCTTGACCCGGATGGGACCTTGCGCGTTTCGTGGGCGCCTGCGGGCCAGACTGACGCCAAGAGCACGTCCGCGCCTCCGCAGAAGGCGGCCGTGCGACTCCGCTACGAGGACCAGTGGACGACCGTCGATCCCGGTTCCGCCAAGGATGCCCGGACCGTCGATGCCCGAAGGGGCACGGCGCCGCTCAGGGGCGTCGCCATCACGCTTCTTGATGCGTTTGGTCGCGAGGGCCCCACGACCGTGGTCGTTCCCGGAAAGCCCATCAGCCGCTGACACTAAGGGGCGTGTACTCGGGTTGGTGCGAGGCGCGTCCGGCCACCAGCGCGTGGGCACCCGCGGCCGAGAGCTTGTCGCGGCTGAGTTGGTCCATGAGCATGGTCCAGCTCTCGCGGTCATACTCGAGGAGTTCGATCACTTTGTCCGCACGGGCGAGGTCCTTGACGAGACTCGACTCGAGGAGCTCACGATACATGAAGGTGTACAACCCGCGCAAGCGCGAGCAGAGGTCCGGATCAACCTCGGTCCGCATGGACGAGATGAGCTCAAGGAGAATCGCGCGGCAACGGGAATAGCCCTGGTGGCACGCCTCAAAGTTCCCCTCGGCGAGGCCGTCGCGGCCCTGTCGGGCGAACTTGATGGCCCCGTCGAGCAGCATCAGCCGGAGTTCCTCCGGCGAGGCGGTCAGGACCTTGGTCGAGAGATAGGCGTCGGCGGGCTGGTCGCGGTTCATGCTGGAGTTCTTGTCGGGTGTTCTGGAACGCGGGTTCAGGCGATGCGTTGAATGCTCGAGAGTGCGCCCTGCTGGTTCTTCAGCCGGCCGATGGCCGATTCCGCGGCCAGAAACTGGCGTTGGAAGCGCGTCCGCTGCGACTCAAGTCTGCTATCGATCGACTTGATCCGGTCGTTTTGCGACTTGATCTGTTCGTCGATCGTCTTCCCGCGCCGCGTCAGGATGCCATCCACGGAACGGGTGTACTTTTCGATGGTCTGGGCGAGTTTCTCCGCCAGGCCGAGGGCGGAGAAGCCACCCGTCGTGGTGATGGCGACGGTGGCGCCCGGCACGCCGGGCACGGGCTGAGAAGCGGTTGACGTGCCCGCGGTCTTGGCGGAGATGAGGTCCTTTACGGCCTGGCGGTCGGTCGTGAGCGCTTCGCGCAGTTCGTCCTTGTCGAGTTCGAGGGTGCCATCACGCCCGAAAGTGATCCCGATCTGTGAGAAGAACTGGTAGCGACCGGAGACGCCGGTGGGGGGGGCGTTGATCGTGGTGTTCAGGTTTGACTGAAGGTCCTGGGTCAGGCCGTCGCCAAGCAGGGCACCCTTTCGCTTCGTCGCTTCGTCGAACTTCGTCAGAAGCGAGATGCGGGTGACGACGTCGTTGAAGGCCTTGACGAAGTCCTCAAGCCCCTTCTCAACGGCTTCCTCATCGGCGGTCACGGTGACATTGACGGGAGTGGCCGACTCGGACTTGAGCGCGATGCTCAGCCCGGGTGCCACGGCGTTGATGGTGTTGCTGCTGCTCGAGACCAGCACAGCGCGGGCGGGGTCAGAGGCCCCGAAGAAGACCCTCGCGTTGGTCCCCTCAGCGAGCGTGGTGAGCCCAAGGTCAAGCCCGCCGGTATCGAGCAGGAACCGCCCCGCTTCGCCCGAGTTTCGGGCCGAGAGGTTCAGCCGGAAGGGCGTGCCCGGCGCGCCGTCGTTCACGACCGTTGCGGTGGCGTCAACGCCCGCGCTGTTGATCTTGTCGGCCACCTGCTGGAGGGTGTCGTTGATCGAGAACGTGACGCGTTTTTCGAATGAACCGTCGAGCGTGTTCGCCGCGCCTGTTCCCGTCGCCGTGCCCGCGATTCTCAGCGACCTGGCGACGCCACCGGTGGTGTCCGTGATCGTGATGGCCCGAGCGCCCGCCCCGGTCGAGCGCGGCACCTCTTCGATGAGAATGCCGTCGCCGTTGTTGTTGATCCTCGCGCGGATGCTGATCGTGGTGTCGCCCGTGGTCCCGCCGCTGCCATTGATGCGGTTCAGTACGTCGTCCACGGTGCGCACGTTCTGGTCGATGGTCACGGTCTTGGACTGCCCGTAGGAGTCCACGATGGTGAAGGCCCCCGCCCCGATGCCGCGCCCGCCGTTCAGCGTCGAGACCAGCGTGGACTGGCCCACGTACTTGCGCTGCGTGCGGACGCCCGTGGCCGAGCTCGTGAAGAGCCCGTCAACATCCAGCCCCAGCGACGCCGCGCCGTTGCCCGAAACGGTGAACGCGCCGCCCCCGTTGGTCGTGTCCCGGACCACGAAGCTCGTCGCATCGCTCCCGAGTTCAAGCACGATCTTGCCGCCGGTGGCCGCGTTGAAGGAGCTGATCGCATCGGTGATCGAGCCCGAGGCGTCGTAGGTGAAGGAGAACGTGGAACCATCGCGGGCGGTCGCCTCCACCTGCGAGTCTGTCACACCGATCCCGCCGAGCAGGTTCCGCGTCAGCGTCGAGTTGATCCCCGCCAGCAGCCGCGTGCCTGCGATCGAGTTGCCTCCGCCGGTCGCGGAGCCAGCAATGCCCAGTTCCGCCGCGGTGGTTCGCCCGGAGCCAGCGATGTCGAGCACCTGGAACGTGGTCGCTCCGGTGGTGGTGTCAGTGAGGGTGAGGCCGGTCCCTGCGCTGTTCACGGCGGCCGTGATCGCGCCGGAGGTCTGGGCGTTGATCCGGTTGATGACACCCGTGAGGTCGCTGACCGCTGCGGAGGTCTTGGTCAGCACCGTGCCAGAGCCGCCGGGAATCGGGACCTCCTGATAGATGTCGCCGATGTCAATGTCGAAGGTCCGGCCGTCGCGGCTCTTGATCTGAAAGTCCGCGCTCTGAGTGCTCGAACCGGTGTTGAGCGTCACGCCCAGACCGTCGTTCAAGAGCGCGAGGGCCGTTGTTGAACCGACGCGGTTGATCTGTCGTCCGTTCACGAGCCCGCCATTCCCTGCGCCCGTTGCAGCCACGTCAAGGCCGAGCGAGGCAACGGTCCCGGTCGTGCCGCTGGCGTCGGTCACCTGCAGCGCGACGGTCGTCCCGCCGCCGCGGTCTTCGATCACCAGTCGATCCCCATCGACGCGTGCGTTCACACGCCCGGAGGAGCCGGTGTTGATCGCCGTCAGAACCTCGGAGACCGTCTCGACCCGGGAGAGGTCGATGAGCGACGTTCCGCCCGAGGAGTCACGGATGTTGATCTTGCCCCGGGTGATCCCCGACCCTCCATTGAGCGTCGAGAGTCGCGTCTGCGTATCCAGGCGGGCCTTGGCGGACTCAAACGTGAACTGTGCTGCGCCGAGCGCGGAAACAGTCGAATCCGCAAAGCCGCGCGAGAGATTCTGCTGGGTAGAAACCAGTCGATCGACCGTGAACGCGAAGGACCCCGCCGCCGCCCCCGATGAGGCGGTGGCCGTCAGCACCGTATCGCTCGAAGAGGCGGCCTTGCTTGTGTCAAACAGGCGGGCGGTGCCGAACCTCGTGGCGGCGGTCTTGAGCGCATTCAGTCGGGTGTTCAGGTCAAGGAACGCTGTCTGCTGCGACTGAAGCTGAACGACGCGTTGCTGCGCCAGGGTCTTGGGTCGGCCCGAGACCGCCAGCAACTGGTCGATGATGCTCGCCGAGTCGATGCCGCTGAAGATGCCAACACCGGTGGTGATACCGCTCATAAGGTCGCTCCGTGAACGAACCGATCGCCCGAACAAGGAGTATCGGCCTTCGGGGCCCCAAACCTCAATGGAAACCCTTCCATAACCCGACTGTGCGGACGGTGTCGGCTGCCCGTAAGGCCTTGCCAGGGTTCTGGGCCGTGCAGGACGATCGCGGACTTGGGCAATGACCGATAGCATCCCCTCCCGCTCGAGCCCTCTTTGCTGCTCCAATGCCCACCCCTCTTCGAATCGTTGCGATTCTGCTTTCGACGGTCGCTGGCCTAAGCGCGGTGGCCTTCGCCCTCGGCGCGGCGTTCACTCGTCCTGCGCCGGTGTGGTCGATGATCGGGTTCGAGCTCGTCGCGATGCTCGCCGGGTGGTTCGCGTTCAGAGCGTCTTGGCGGGAGCAGGCCGAAGGGCGAGCCCTCACTCTGCTTTGCGCCGCCGGGTGCACGGCCGTGGGGGCCTATCTCGGTTCACTCGCCGCGGCTGGCCAAGTCATGGAGATCGGGCTCAAGCCATTCGTACTGGGGCGAATCGGCCTTGGCGCGGGTCTGGCGGCGCTCGCCGCGGTGGAGGTCCTCCGGCATGAACCCGGACCGGCGTTCCGACGTCTGTTGCTCGCGGCCCTGCTGTTGGCCCCCGCGGCGGTCCTGGGATTCTGTGTCTATCGCGGTGTGGGGCTCGGTTGGTTTGCCGCCATGACTGCCCCTTCGCGAATCGCGACGATGATCGGTGGCGGCGTGGTGGTCGGCGGGCTCTTCTGTGCCGGGGTTCACCTCATCATCCGGGCGTTTCAGTCGGCCCTCACAAAATCGGGGTGCGGCGTCGTTGAGATCTCCACCAGCCAAGCGCCGTCCACACCCCCTGGATGAACACGAACGCGACCGCCCCGAGCAGCGAGATCATCACCACGCGTTGCGGATAGGGGCCCAGTACATCGAGCACCGTCGCGGTCCCCGGGGTGCCCGGGCCGACGTAGCCGTAGTTCCCGCCGGTCAGCAGGTTCACCGGAAACACCGTCGCGAGGTAGAGGGCCGTTGCCACCATCGCGAACAGGCAGTCGCGCCAACCCGGGCGAAACCCGCGGCAAGCAACGTCATAGATCGCGGTGCCCACGATGGCAAAGTGGTAACCCCAGAACACCCAGAAGTACGGCGAACCGGGTCCGCTGGCGAGCGTGGGCGTGATGAACGCTTGCGAGGTGAGGCCGAAGGCCCAGAAGTGCAAGAGAACTCGAAAGCCCCGCCACGGGAACGTCAAAGCCAACACGGCAACCAGATTGGCGACATCGCACAAGTGGAGCGGAAGTGAAATCGCGAGGTCGCGGGTGGCGGGCCCCAGCCACCACCCGATCAGTGCGCCGTACGACGAAGCGCAGGCGATCGCGAGCATGGTGTCCAGCCAGTGAGACGAAAGCCGCCGGGATCGACCCAGGGCGACCACTCCCACCACCATGAGGAGGAAGACCAGCACCGTCAGGCCGTGCGCCACCCCGAAGGAGACGAAGTCGCTGGTCGCGAGTGCGCGGGGGACCATCAATGACAGGGACAGCGGCACGAAGCCCACGATAGACGACGAACGAGGAAGTCGCGCGGCCCGACCTCATCCACAGAGGCCTACCCTCCGCCCCGTACTTTTCTTGAAGGAACCGCACCGATGGAAACCACGCTCATCATCCTGAAACCCGACGCCGTCCAGCGCGGTTTCATGGGCCGCATCATCAGCCGCTTTGAGGACAAGGGACTTCAGATCGTCGGCTGCAAAATGATGAAGATCAGCGATCAACTCGCCGCGACCCATTACGAGGCCCACAAGGCCCGGCCCTTCTACCCCTCACTGGTGAAGTTCATGACCTCCTCGCCGGTGCTGGTCCTGGCCATCCAGGGCAACGGGGCGATCACGATCTGCCGCAACATGATGGGGGCCACCTTCGCCTCAAAGTCCGCCGGGGGCACCATCCCCGGCGATTTCGGTGTC
>JBQTIJ010000197.1:0-14093 GCA_052388255.1 Phycisphaerales bacterium | reverse complement strand
CACCTGCGAGCGTGACCGGTCACCCTCTTGCTGGAGGGTCTCGGCCATGACCTTGATCTGCGCGAAGGCCGCCTCTTCCGCCCGCACGATCAGCGTGTTGCTCTTGTCCTCGCCGACAATGACCACCGCGCGGGCGGCCTCAGCCCGACCGCCGGGCGTGCCCGCGTCGTTGCGCCGCGTCTGTTCCGTGAACGCCTGCCGCAGGGCGGAGGCGATCTGGCTGGCAGGGCCGATGCGCAGCGGGATGATGTGGGCATCGGGGAGCTTCGCCGAATCGGGCACATCGAGCTGCGCGGCCAGAGCCCGCACGCGGTCGGCCTGATCCTTGCTTCCGGAGACGATCAGCGAGTTGGTCAGCGGCTCGGCCGCGATGACCACGGCCTCGCGCGCGTCGATCGGGGGGCGAGGGATGACCACGGCGTCATCCATCCGGAAGGTGCTTTGCGGGAAACGCCGTCCCTGCTGATCCTGTCGCTGCTGGTTGATCAGCGCGTTGAACGCCTCAGAGAGCGAACGCGCCAGCACCACCGCGTCGGCATGTCGGAGCGCGATCACTTCATATCGGCGCGATGCGTCGTAGGTATCGCTGTCGAGTTTCTCGAGCAGGGCCCGGATCCCCGCCCACGTGCCCTCCTCGGCACTGATGATGAGCGACTTGCCCGCCGGGTTGGCGATGATGCTCACGTTGCGGGCCCCAGGCGTCTGCGCCTCTGGGGCACTCTTTCCATAAAACACGCTGAGGGCGGTGGCGAGCTGCTCCGCATCGGCGAAGTTCAGCGTCACGAACTCCGTCCGGCGCTTCTGCTCGGTCGCGCTGTCCATCTGCTCGATCACTTTCGCCAGCTCGTCAATCCGGCCGGAGGCCGCCGTCACCAGCACTGTGTTGTCCGAGGCCGAAACGCTCACCGCCGGGGCGGGTTCGCCCGGCCCGAGCTGAAGGGCCCGCGCCACATCGCGGAGCATCGGCACAACCTCCGCCGCGCTCGCGTTCTTCAGCGTCATCCGCCGGAACTCGACCGGCGCTTTGGTCGGCTGCGTGTCAAGCTTCGACACCTCGCCCATCACCAGCTCAATCGCCTCCTTGGACCCTGTGAGCAGGAGCGAGTTACTCCGCCGCACCGGCGTGATCTTCACTTTCACGTTGGTTGGCAAAGCGGACGTCAACGACGCGGCGACATCCTCCGCCCGCGCGGTCGCGAGCATCACGGTGACAAGCCGCGATTCACCCGTCGGAGGGCTGTCCAGATTCGCGATCAGCGCGGCGATCCGCTCGGCCATCTCCTCCGGGGCTGAGACGAGCACGCTGCCCGTGCTCGGCTGTGGTGTCACGATCACCAGCCCCTCGCGCGAAGCGAGCGACGCGGGGAACTGCTCCCGCAGGGCCTGCGTGATCTCGCCCACGTCGGCGTTCTGGAGCCGATAGAGCTCGCGGCTGCGCGTCGCCCCATCCTCCGGCTGATCCATCTGTGTGAGCAACTGGCGGACGACCTCCAGCTCCTTCGGCGCGGCCGCCACAACCAGCACGTTCCCGTCCTTGCTGCCGATCAATCGAACGGGCGCACCATCGCCCCCCCGATCGCCTTCGCGAGTCCGGAAGAACCGGTCGAGGTTCTGGGCCACGCGGTCGGCCGCGGCGTATTTCAGCGTAATCGATTCGATGGTCTGGTTCTCGCTCGCCGCGGTGTCGAGCTGCGCGGCGTACGAGGCCGCAAGGTCGAGCTGCTCCTGCCGGCCGACGAGCACCAGCGTGCGGTTCCGCGCATCAACCTCCACGCGAACCGTGTCGCTCCAGTTCACGCTCCCGCCCCAGCGGCCGCCCATCTTGCGCGATGGGTCGAGCGCGCTCGAGATGGCCGAGGCCACCACGCGCGGATCCGCCTTGTCCAGTTTCACTGCCTTCACCGCCAGCGCCGTCCCTGCCTTGCTCGGCACGTCAAGGGCCCGCACCACACGCTCCACGTTCTCAAACTGGTCGACCGAGCCCATGAACACCACGCTGTTCGAGCGCTCGTCGAACTCGACCACCATGGCCCCCGGAGGGGATTGGTCGCCCGCGCCGCCGCGCCGGTTGAGCGAGAACATGTCAAAACGAACCTGGTTGAGCAGCGACTCCATCATGGAGCGCACATCGCCCATCCGCGCATACTCCAGCGGGATGATCTTGAACTCATACTGCTTCGTGGCCACCGGGCCGTCGAAGGTCGTGATCAACGACTTGATCTGCTCCTCATCCTCGCCCGCCGCGGCATACACCACGGTCCCAGAGCGGCGGTCGCCCGTGATGGAGACCTTCGCCCCCCACCCGCGCTGCCCGGTTCGAGCGCTCACCCGGGCCCGGTCCTCAAAGAACTGCCGGAGGGATGCCGCCACGGCCACAGGGTCCGCCCGCTCCATGCGGACGGTCCGCACCGGCAGGCCGCCCGTCTCGCTCTTATCAACTTCGGCAACGATCAGCCGGACTTCGTCGATCTGCTCCTTCGTGCCGCGCACGACAAAGAGCGACGAATCGTCCGCGGCGCTGATGGTCAGCCGGTCCTTGCGGGCAGGGTCCCGCCCGGACAGCACGGCCTCCACAATTCGCTGCACGCTCGATGGGCGCGCCACGGCCAGCGGGATCATCGCAACCTCGGTCCCGTCGGTGGCCACGGCGCGATCCAGTTCCGGCAACAGCGCATCCACCTGCTTGAGCTGCCCCTCAGGCCCTGCCGCGATCACGGTGTTCGTGCGATCGTCGGCCGAGAATGTCGTCGCTGGCGTACCGGCACCGCCTTGTGGCATCCCACGACGCAGCGCATCAAAGCTCTCTCGGAGCAACCGCGCCACCTCGGTCGCTTTGGCGTTCTTGACCGGCATGAGCCGCACGGTCACCCGGCTTGCCGACGCTGTCGCCGGGGTCTGGTCGAGCATTGCGATGAACCGGTCAAGCGTCGGGATCGCCGCCGGCGGTGCCGACACAATCACGCTCGTCTGTCCCGGGTCCATCGTGAACCGGATGAGCGCAGGGTCGATCACCGCTCGCTCGCCGTTCTCGCCGATCGCCACGTCGATCTGGCGGACGCGCTGCGCCTGCCGTCCCTGCGGTGACGCTGAGAACAGGTCACGACCAGCCATGAGCACCGCCGCGGCCGGGGCGTTTGACAACGGATAGACCTTCACCGTCACGCCCGCCGCCGTCTTTGGGCGCGACAGCGCACCGATGAGTTCGCCCACAACGGCAAAGTCTGTGTCGTTCGCGCTCACGATCAGCGCATCGCCGTCAGGATCGGCCTGCACGCTGACGCGCCCCGTCAGCCCGCCCGGGTTGGCCGCGCTCGCCGAACCGATCTGCGCTACCAGGCCGTTCACCGCCCCGGCGACTGTGCGGGCATCAACGGTCTCCGCGAGCGTGACAATGCGCAGCGCCGTGGGCTCTGCGGGCATCTGCTGCTGAAGCTGGGTGAGAAGGTCCGCGGCTCGCTGGGTGAGCTTGGGCGCTCCCACGATCACCAGCGAGTTTGTCGCCGGGTCCACGGCGATCGTGATGGTGGACTCACTTGGCGGTGCTTCGCCGGGCTCGCTCGCCGGTTCCGCAGGCGCGGCCGCCTGTGCCGTCATCAACGAAAGGGCGATCCCTTCCGCCCACCAGGGTGCCCGCACATCGGGCAGTGATCCCGTCGGCTTCCCGTTGCTTGGCTTCTCCGTCGGCTTGGAAGCGGGTTTGTCCGCGGGCGGGCTTCGCTTGATCAGGTCCTCTGCGGAAATGACCTCGACCTTCACCCCGCCGCGCTGCTGGAGGAGCCGCCGGAGCGCCTCCGCCATCGCGGTGGCATCGGCCTTCGAGCGATCCACCTGGATCACGCGCATGTCGCGCCCGGCCGAGGCCGTCGCCTGGTCAAGCTTGCTCACCAGTTCCTCTACGCTCTTGATCTGTGCGTCCGTACCGCGAACGAGGAGCGCGTTGCTCGCCTTGTCCACCCGCACCGTGGGCGGAGTGCCCGCGGCATCGTCCGCGAAGAGTGCGCCCGCCGCCAGAGCAGCGTCCCCCGCATCCGCCACCGAGAGTGGAATCACCCGCAACGACCGGGCACCACCCGCCGCAGGCATGGCGCTCACATCCACATCCAGTTCAGTGATCACCTTCTCCGCCACGCCGATGAGTTCCACCGGCCCGGTCAGGATCAACGAGTTTGAGCGCGTCTCGGCCACCACGCGGAGAGGGTCGCGGATCGGCGCATCCGCCGCGGCTGCCGGCGCTTGTCCCGGACGGGGTGTCGGGCGTGCCCCTCGGGCCGGCGCCGCGGCGGCTGGGCCGGGTGCCGGTGCATCCTGCCGGAAGGAGTTGGGGTCGCGCTCCATGAGGGACTGCACGAGCGGCGCGATCCGCTCCGCCCGCGCGTTCACAATGCGCACGGCCTTCACCACCACACTCCCGGGCGACTGCATGTCGAGCTCGCCGAGGACTTTCTCGATCGTCGCGAAGACCGGTGCCGGCCCCGTCACGATCAGCATCTTGCTCGCTTCGTCGGTCGTCATCGCCACCGCGCCCTGCTGGGCCATGGGGATGCCCCCGCCCCCGGTCGCGATGAGTTGACGCACGGCCTGCGCCACGGCCGCGGGCGACGCCTGCCGCAGACGGAACGACCGGAGTTCGACCGGACCGAGCCCGTCCATCCCTGTTCCGCCAAACGCCTCGGTGTCCAGTCGCTTGGTCAGGTCCTCCACGATCTGAAGCTGCTCAGCCCCGGCCCGCACCACCAGCATCGAGAGTTCATCAACCGGCTCCACCGTGGGCGGCGTGTAATCTGATCCGTCCCGCGGCTCCAGCATGGGCCGCAGCAGCCGCTGCATCCGCCCTGCAAGGTCACTGGGCTTGAAGTTCCGCACCGGCAACAGCCGGGTCTCCCGGTCGATCTTCACCCCTGCCTGCACGCTGCTGAGTAGTTCAGTGAACGACGCGAGCGCGGCCTTTGAACCCACCAGCGCGATCGAGCGCGACTCGGGCTCGATTGTTGCCTGCACCGCCTCGCGCTGGTCGCGCCCGGTCTGCGCGTAGAGCGCCTGCGCCTTGGCAAGCACCGCCGCAAGGTCACCGCTCCCGATTCGCACGATCTTGACTTCCCGCTCAGCCAGCCCGGGCTGGTCGAGCCCGCCGAGCAGTTGCCGCACCATCTCGACATCCGCCGACGGCCCGCTGACGATGATGCCACGTTGGTCAGGCATCGCCGCAAGCCGCACCGCCGCAGTCTGGCGCGGAGTCAACAGCCGCGTCAAGACCTGCTGGGCCGCGTCGCCCCGGATGTGCCGCAGTTCGATAATCGCCGCGCGGCTCTCCATCACCGGTCGCACACTTTGCTGCCCGCTCGCGGCGCTCGCTGATGAGCCGGGGTCAAGTTCCGCCAAGAGACCCGCCGCAGCCCGGGCCTGCTCGGCCGTCGCCACCACTGCGAGTTTGCCTTGGGCCGGCATGGAGACGAACGAGGGCTTCGTCTTGTCGGGCGCACCGGCGAAAAGCTGATTGAGTTTCTGGATCGCCTCATCAGGAGAAACGGACCCCATCGCGAAGGTCGTCATCTCGCGCCCGTTGGAACCGGCTTCCTCTGGCTTGTCGAGCAGGGCGATGATCTCCTCCACGGTCTTGAGCTTCGCGGGAGTGCCCACCGCAAGCAGCGAGTTCGTCCGCACGTCGGGCTGGATGGTGAGCCCCTCGAAGACCTCTTCGTTCACACGGCGCTGCTGCCCGTCCTTATCGATGATGATCGTCTGCCGCTTCTCCGCCACCAGAGACTTGAGCGCGGTCTGGATCGTCGCGGCCTCTGCGTGCTGGAGCTTGAAGAGCCGGATCTGCGCATCCGCCGCTGGCTTGTTGTCGAGCGCCTGGATCATCTCGCGAATGCGCCGGACCTGCGCCGCCGTCTCCACGATGACCACTGAGTTCTGCTGCGGCAGCGCCACCAGCCCCCCACCCTTGCCCACCAGCCCCGCCGCGTTCAGTTTGTCGGCAAGCTGGCTCGCGAGGGCAAAGTTCAGCGGGAGCACGAGCGTGACCACCTCCGCATTCCCCACGCTCTCGGGCACCTGTCCGGTGAACTGCCGCGAACGCGCCTTGGCATCCTCAAGCTTGCTGAGCATCATCACCGACGGCTCACGGCGAAGCTGGAGCCCGTGCATCCAGAGCATCCGGTTCACGATGTCGAGCGCTTCCTCGAGCGAATAGTCAGATGCCGAGATAAACGTCACCGGCGCGGCCGGGGCCGTCGCCTCGAAGATCATGGGCACGCCCGACTGCCGCGCAAAAAAGTCCAGGACCTGATCCCACGGCGTTTCCTTAAAAGCAAACGAGAGCGTCGCTTTGGATGGTGGCAACGTCGGGGGAGCGACAGATGCCGGACCGTTTGCGTTGCCGCTGGCCACCGCGGCGGCCGGTGCCGGGGTCAGCGCAGGGGCATCCTGGGCCCGGAGCGCTGCCGCTTGTCCGGCCGCGAGCATCAGGGCAGCGGGCAGAACCATCGTCGTGCGTGAGTTGCGGGGCATGCGGCCAACCTCCGTGGCAATGACACTGACCGACCTGGCGACGGTCCGCCGGACGAACCGGCCGACCACCATGCGGGATGTCGCGGGCCAGTCTCCGACTGGTCGTCTCGAACCAAGGGCTACCACCCGGCATCACTGCCGGTTGCGTTGAACGCTCCCCGCTTGGGGCGCGTTCGCGGCCTCGTCGCGCGGCCTTCGCCACATGGGCGAGAGCACCGCGCCTTGGAGGTTAGGTCCCTCCGCTCGCACCGGTCGGACCTTCTCCGCAATGAACTACCCTGCGCTGAACATGCTCTCACTCCGCAACCACATCGCCGGTTCGAACCGCCCCGCCTCGAGCGGTGCGACCATCGACATCACAGAACCCGCCTCCGGCGCGGCCTATGCGACTGTCCCCGCCTCAGAGGCCGCGGATGTGGACGCCGCGGTGGAGGCCGCACGGGCCGCCTTCCCCGGCTGGCAGAGCACGCCGGTCGAACATCGGTCGGCCATTCTCCTCCGTCTGGCCGACCTCATCACCGAGAACCTCGAGCGGCTTGCCGAAGCGGAGAGTCGCGACACGGGCAAGCCCATCACCCTCGCCCGCACCGTGGACATCCCCCGAGCCGCCGCCAACTTCCGCTACTTCGCCACCGCCATCCTTCATCGCGCAGGGGAGACGCACGAAGGAATCGCCGGGTTCAACTACACCCTCCGCGCCCCCCGCGGCGTGGCGGGGCTCATTTCGCCCTGGAACCTGCCGCTCTACCTCCTCTCATGGAAGATCGCCCCGGCCATCGCCACCGGCAACACCTGCGTCTGCAAACCGAGTGAGGTGACCCCATACACCGCATCCTTGCTTGCCGACCTGCTCGCTCCCGCGGGTCTGCCGCCCGGGGTCGTGAACATCGTTCACGGCACCGGGCCGGATGCTGGCGGCCCGCTGGTGACGCACCCGGGGGTTCCGACGCTTTCGTTCACCGGCTCGACCGCCGTGGGGCGGTGGATCGGCGAACATGCGGGTCGGCAGCTCAAGCGCGTTTCCCTTGAACTCGGCGGCAAGAACCCCTTTGTGATCTTCGCCGACGCTGACCTCGACGCAGCCGTCACGACCGCCGTTCGGGCCGCCTTCACGAACCAAGGGCAGGTCTGTCTGTGCGGATCACGCCTGCTCGTCCAGCGCAGCGTCTTTGACCGCGTCCGCGACCGCGTGGTCGAGGCCGCGCGGGGATTGACCCCAGGCGACCCCGCGCTTGAAGTGACCCGCTTTGGTGCCCTCACGAGCGCGGCTCATCTCCAGAAAGTTTCTGGGATCGTCGACGCTGCCCGCGCGCTCGGGGCCACCATTCATTGCGGTGGGAGCGTGCCCGCGCCCGACACCCTCCCGGCCCGATGCCGGGCTGGTTCGTTCTACCTTCCCACAGTCATCACGGGGCTTGATCCGGCGTGCAGCGTGGAGCAGGAGGAGATCTTCGGCCCTGTTGTCACCATGCAGCCCTTTGAGACCATGGAGGATGCGCTCCGCTTGGCAAACGGCACGCCTTATGGGCTCGCTGCGGCCATCTTCACACGCGATCTGGCAACCTCCCGGCACATGGCCGAGCGCCTCGAAGCGGGGATCGTCTGGGTGAACTGTTGGATGCTGCGCGACCTCCGCACGCCCTTCGGCGGAGCCCGACAAAGCGGCGTCGGACGCGAAGGCGGCCTCGAAGCCCTCCGCTTCTTCACCGAGCCCAAGAACATCTGCATCGGCGGCTGAGGTCAACCCCCCTCTGCCGCCCCCGCCGTCGGGCCCTGAGTCCATATACTCCGAGGTCCCCGAGAGGAACGCGCCATGCCCATCAAGACCGCCTATTCCGCTGAGATTGACGACCTGCAGATCCTCGATGAGAACGGTGTTCTCGACAAGGAACTGGCCGCGGGAACGTTGACCGATGAGCAGGTCGCCTTCCTCTATCAGAAGATGATCGAGTGCCGCCAGCTCGACGAGATCGCGTTCAAGCTGCAGCGCTCCGGGCGCATGCACACCTACCCGCAGAACAAGGGGCAGGAAGCGTGCGCGCTCGGCTCGGGGTTTGCCCTCCGCCCTGGTGTTGATTGGCTCGTCCCCTGCTATCGCGAGAACGCCGCGCTCTTCCTGCACGGCATGCCCGCCACGCACATCCTCCTCCACTGGGCCGGGGATGAACGCGGCAACCAGATTCCACCCGGCGTGAACGTCACGCCCATCGCCATCCCCATCGGCACCCAGATGCTCCATGCCACGGGCATGGCCTGGGCGTTCAAGATGCGCCAGGAAGACCGCGTCGTGATCACGTACTTCGGCGATGGCGCGACCAGCGAGGGCGACTTCCACGAGGCGATGAACTTCGCCACGACCTTCAAAGTCCCAGCCATCTTCTTCTGCCAGAACAACCAGTGGGCGATCAGCGTGCCGCGCCGTCAGCAGATGAACTCGGAGACGGTCTGCCAGAAGGGCCTCGCGTACGGCGCCCATTGCATTCAGGTTGATGGCAACGACCTCTTCGCGGTCTACCGCGCCACCCTCGAAGCCCGCGAGCGGGCCCGCGCGGGCGGCGGTGTGACCCTCATCGAGGCCGTCACCTACCGCCTCGCCGACCACACCACTGCCGACGACGCCCGCCGGTACCGCGCCTCCGAGGAGGTCGAACAGGCCCGCACACGCGACCCCATGATCCGCACCCGCAAGTATCTCGAATCCAAGGGACTCTGGAACGATACCAAGCAGGCCGAGACCGAGGCCAAGGCCGAGGCGGACGTGAAGGCGATTGTCGACAGAGTCCTCAACTGGCCCGCCCCCGCGCCCCAGGAGATGTTCGACAGCATGTTCGCGGAACTCCCGCCCGAACTCCTCCGCCAGCGCGACACCATGCGGACCAGCTCGCTCGGACAAGACCCAAGCCAAGCCGGGCTCCGGAACATGCACGCTCACGCCTGACCCGCGGCCGTGTCCAACTGAAGGGCCCGCCTCGACATCTGAAGAATGCGGCGATCGCTCAAGTCGATGAGCGACGCCCCATCGTCGGCCGGGAATGAGCCTGGCCCGAAACAACGACGGCCATGTCGTTTCAGCCACTCGTTGCTGAGCGTCAGCGCTCCGACCTTCCTCCCGGTTGGTTCCAGAGCACCTTCGGTTCCAACGAAAAATGGCCGTGGCATCGGAGCCACGGCCATTGAACTTTCGAGAACCGCTTGACGATCAGTTGGTCGTGCCGGCGGCGTCGCCGAGACCCGGGACCTGAACACGGGGCATGCCGAGCTCGTCGCCACGGGAAGCACCGAGTGCTTCGGCCTCGGCCTCGGCCTCAGCGAGCATCGCCTGCTCGTCGTCGGCGGCCGGCGCTGGTTCGCCGATGACCGCGGCCTTCATGCCCTGGTAAGGACGGAAGCCCGTACCCGCGGGGATGAGGTGACCGAGGAGGACGTTCTCCTTGAGACCGATGAGGTCGTCGACCGCACCCTTGAGGGCGGCCTCGGTGAGGACCTTGGTCGTCTCCTGGAACGATGCACCGGAGAGGAACGACTCAGACTGGAGTGACGCCTTGGTGATTCCAAGGAGGAGCGTGCGGCCACGGGCCGGGCGCGTCTTCTTGGTCTTGGCGATCTCTTTGCCGGCGGCCTCGGCCCGCGCGTTGGCCTCCTTGACGGTCGACTTGAGCACGATCGAGTTGAGCGCGAGGTCGGTGCCGCCGACATCGGTGACGGCCACCTTGTCCGTGACCTCGATGTTCTTGCGCTTGTACTCGAACTTGTCCACGACGTCAAAGGGCAGGAGGTCGGTGTCACCCGGGTCCTCCACGCGGACCTTCCGGAGCATGGCAGCGAGGATGATCTCGATGTGCTTGTCGTTGATCACGACGCCCTGAGCGCGATAGACGTTCTGCACCTCGTCGAGCATGTAGGTGTAGAGGGCTTCCTCGCCCTTGATGCGCAGGATGTCGTGAGGCACAAGCGGCCCGTCGATGAGCGCATCGCCGGCGTCCACCGTGTCGCCCGTGTGAACGAGCAGGTGCTTGTCCTGGGGGACGTGGTGGTCCTTTTCGACGCCCGATTCGTTGATGATGCGGATCGTCATCTTGCCCTTGCGCTTGTCGGAGTGGATCTCGACCCGCCCGGAGATCTCGGCCATGATGGCCGGGTCCTTGGGCTTGCGGGCTTCGAAGATCTCCGTCACGCGGGGCAGACCACCGACGATGTCCTGCGTACCCGACGAGCCGCGGGGCTGGCGGGCAAGCATGTGACCGGCGTCGATCTTCTGGCCTTCCTTCACTTCGATACGCGCCTTGGCGGGCAGGTAATGGAAGTCGAGGATGTTCCCCTGCGGGTCCACAATGGTGAGCTGAGGGTGCTTCTCACCCTTGTGCTCGACCACGACCAGGGCCTTTTGACCCTTGCCGGCGTCCTCCTCGCGGACGGTCTCGCCGATCTCGATATCGACGTAGTTCACCACGCCCGCCTTCTCAGCGAGAATCGGCTGGCGGTGCGGGTCCCACCGCACCACGCGGTCGCCCTTCTTCACGTCTTCCCCGTCCTTGACGAGGATGTACGCACCGTACTGGACCTTGTGCTTCTCGAGCTCGCGCCCCTTGGCATCGACAACCTGGATCTCGCCGTTGCGCTTGAGCGCCACCAGCACCTTGTGGCCTTCGTCGTCGGAGGTCGGCACCGCGTTGCAGTCGTTGAGCTTGATCGTGCCGCTCTGTCCCACGCGGATTTCCGTTTCGCTCACCGTGAGCGACCCGATACCGCCGGTGTGGAACGTCCGCATCGTGAGCTGCGTACCCGGCTCACCGATCGATTGGGCCGCAATGATGCCGACCGCCATGCCCGGCTCGACCGGCTTGCCCGTGCTCATGTCCCAGCCGTAGTCGAGCGTGGAGCAACCGGTGCGGCTCTCGCTCGTCAGGGGCGAACGGACAAAGACCTCCTGCAGACCAAGGTTATCGATTTCCTTGGCGATCTCGGGGCTGATGACCTCGTTCTCGTGCACGATCACCTTGTCCGTGACCGGGTTGATGATGGTGTCGCGGCTGACGCGCCCGATGATGATGTCCTTGAGGTGAACATCGATCTGGTCGCCCTTGTAGATGGCCTTCTTCTTGACGCCGCGCTTGCTGCCGCAATCGTGCTCGGTGATGATGACCGACTGGGCCACGTCGCACAGCTTGCGGGTGAGGTACCCCGAGTCGGCCGTCTTGAGCGCGGTGTCGGCCAGACCCTTGCGGGCGCCGTGCGTGGAGCTGAAGTACTCGAGAATGTGCAGCCCCTCGCGGAAGTTGGCGCGAATGGGCGTCTCGATGATGGTGCCGTCGGGCTTCGCCATGAGGCCGCGCATACCGGCGAGCTGCTGGAGCTGGCTGATGTTGCCGCGGGCCCCCGAGTCGCTCATCAGGTAGACGGGGTTCAAGTAGGCCTTGCCGGCCTTGGTGTCGATCGCGGTCTCGTTGCCGTCGGCGTCGCGCCGGTCGTGCTTGAGCGTCTCCTTCAGGGCCTCGGTCACCTTCTCGCGGCAGTGGGCCCAGATGTCAAGAAGCTGGTTATAGCGTTCGCGGTCGGTGATGATGCCGCGCTCGAAGTTCTTCTCCACGCGGTCGGCCTTCTTCTGCGATTCATCGAGCAGGGCCTGCTTTTCCTTGGGGATGCGCAGGTCGGTGATGCCGAACGAGAGGCCGGCGAGCGTGCTCTGCTTGAACCCGATCTCCTTGAGCCGGTCGAGCAGGTCGATCGTGGCCGAGCGCCCACGGAAGGCGTACGCATCGTCGATCACGCGGCTCGCGCCCTTCTTGCCCAGTGAGCAGTTGTAGAAGGGCATGCCCTGCGCGAGAATCTCGCTGAAGAGCACACGCCCGGCGGAGGTCTTCACGCGCTTGTTCGCGGGAAGCGCCTTGGTCGGGCTGGCCTGACCCTCCACCACCTGCTCAAAGCCATCAAGGCGAACCCAGATGGGCTCATGGATATCGATACTGCGGTGCTCGAGGGCGAGCAGCGCGTCCTTGCGGTCCTTGAAAGCGCGCAGTTTGCCGTCGGGCTTCTCGGTGGGTGCCATGATCGTGATGTAGTACACACCCATCACGATGTCCTGGCTGGGCGAGATGATGGGCTTGCCTGAAGCGGGCGAGAAGATGTTGTGCGTGCTCATCATGAGCACGTGGGCCTCGGCCTGGGCCTCGACCGAGAGGGGAAGGTGAACGGCCATCTGGTCGCCGTCGAAGTCGGCGTTGAAGCCGCCGCAGACCAGCGGGTGCAGCCGGATGGCGTTGCCCTCGACAAGGATCGGCTCGAAGGCCTGGATGCCCATTCGGTGGAGCGTCGGGGCGCGGTTGAGCAGCACGGGGTGCTGATAGATCACCTCGTCGAGCACGTCCCACACTTCGGGGTCGCGCCGCTCGAGCATGCGCTTGGCGCTCTTGATCGTGTCCGCCAGCCCGTGCTCCTTGAGCTTGCGGATGATGAACGGCTGGTAGAGTTCGAGCGCGATCTTCTTGGGAAGGCCGCACTGGTTGAGCTTGAGCTCGGGCCCGACGACGATGACCGAGCGGGCGGAATAGTCCACGCGCTTGCCGAGCAGGTTCTCGCGGAACCGACCCTGCTTGCCCTTGATCAGGTCCGTGATCGACTTGAGCGGGCGGTTGCTGCTCCCCAGGACCGGACGGCGGCAGCGGTTGTTGTCGTACAGCGCATCCACGGCCTGCTGGAGCATGCGCTTCTCGTTGCGGATGATGACATCCGGCGCATTCAGGTCCATCAGCTTCTTCAACCGGTTGTTGCGGTTGATGATGCGGCGATAGAGATCGTTCAGGTCACTCGTCGCGAAGTTGCCGCTCTCGAGGAGCACGAGGGGTCGCAGGTCGGGCGGGATCACGGGGATCACGTCCTGCACCAGCCAGGTGGCGTTGTTCTCGCTCCCGCGGAGCTGCTCAACGATCTTCAGCCGCTTGGCAAGGTCCTTCTGCTTCTGCTTGCTCTTGGTCTCGCGCAGTTCCTTGCGGGTCTGTTCCGCCACGGCGGCAAGGTCGGTGCGCTCGATGAGCTCGCGCACCGCGTCGGCCCCCATGAGAGCGCGGAACGCGTTGCCGTACTTGTCGACAGCCTGGCGGTAGTCGTCCTCCGTCAGCATCTGCTGGAACTTGAGCTCGGTGTCACCCGGATCCACCACCACGAAATCCTGGAAGTAGATCACTTTCTCAAGGTCACTGGTCTTCATCTTCAACAGGTTGCCCAGCCGGCTGGGCACCGCCTTGAAGAACCAGATGTGCACGATCGGTGCCGCGAGGTTGATGTGCCCCATGCGCTTGCGGCGCACGCGGCTGTGCGTCACTTTGACGCCGCACCGCTCGCAGATAATGCCCTTGTACTTCGTCCCGCGGTACTTGCCGCAGGCGCACTCATAGTCGCGCTCGGGGCCGAAGATCCGCTCGCAGAAGAGGCCGTCCTTCTCCGGGCGATAGGTGCGGTAGTTGATCGTCTCGGGCTTCTTCACCTCGCCATACGACCATGAGCGGATGTCGTTCGGCGATGCCAGCGTGACCTTCACCGACGAGTAGTCGTTGATCCGGTCGTACACGTTGTCAGCGGTGGGTGCG
>JBQTIJ010000196.1:0-3816 GCA_052388255.1 Phycisphaerales bacterium | reverse complement strand
GGTCAGTGGGGGACGGCTCGCAGCAATCGCGGGGCGCTCGATCCCCTTGATCACCCCGAGAATGAAAAACGCGGCGACCATGCTGGCGCCTGTGTTACCGGCGCTCACGACGGCAACGGCGTCCCCGCTCTTGACCAGCTCGGTCGCCACCCAGATGGACGAATCCCGCTTCTTCCGGGCTACCAGGGCGGGAGACTCGTGCATGCCCACCGTTTGCGCCGCATGGCGGACCGTGAGCCGGGCGTCCCGACAGCCCTGCCGCCGCATCTCCTCGCGGACTTGGGACTCATCCCCAACCAGCGTGATGCTGACGCCCAATTCCTTGACTGCGAGCGCGGCC
Organism: Phycisphaerales bacterium; assembly: GCA_052388255.1. Lineage (GTDB taxonomy): Bacteria > Planctomycetota > Phycisphaerae > Phycisphaerales > UBA1924 > JAEUIX01. The sequence continues at coordinate 3,476 of JBQTIJ010000196.1, read as the reverse complement.
CCTTCGACGTTCGGAGCGGGGCCGTTATCCCCGCCCATCGCATCAACCGCGATGTTCATTGGATGCTGTGTGGGCACCGAGGCCACGACGGCAAGCCGCCAGCGATCAGGCTTCCTCGACCGCGATGACCGCCATTCCTTTGTAGGTGCCGCAATTCAGGCAGGTGTAATGCGGAAGCTTCGGTTCGTGGCACTGGGGACAGACAGAGAGACTCGGCGGCGTGATCTTCTTATGCGTCCGACGTCTGTCCCTTCGCGCCCTGGAGAGTTTGTGTTTTGGATTTGGCATCGTCGTTCCTCACTCAGTTCGGCTGCTATTCGACCTCTTCACTGTGGATCCGTTCGGCCCCGCGGGCTTCCGGCTGGATCGGGCCTCCAAGTCCCGCAGCGCCGCAAAGGGTCTGGCATCTTGAGGCTCCGGGCAACTGCACGGCCCTTGGTTGCGGTTCTGCCCGCAGACCTGGCACAGCCCGAGGCAGTCCTGCCGGCACAGCGGCTGCATGGGGCTGGACAGAATGACCTGTTCACGAAGCATCTCGGCCATCTCAAGCCGCTCTCCGTCATACGGGTAGACGTCTTCGTCCGTGTCCTCGAAGTCTGCCGGCTCGGCAGGCCCTGTTCGGGCCCCTTTCGGCTGCCCCTTGATTCGATACTCGGCTGCGAAGCTCACCTGCATCGGCTCTTCGTATTCAGCCAGACAGCGCACGCATTCGCGAAGGGCCACCCCCGAGAGGACACCGCGCGCGCTCAGGCCTTGCTCCGTAGGATAAATCTCCAAGTCCACTCTGAGGTCGTGGCGGAAACGGCCCTCTTGCTGCGTCAGGGCAAGCTCATCCGGCTGAACCAGACAGGTCAGGCTCAACCCCTCATCGGGAACTTCACCGTGTTGGACAGTGGGCAGGGCCCTGACGACGAGACCGTCGCGCCACGCGCTCGCACTCCTATACACAGGAGCATACGACAAGTCAAATGGCGGGCGGGCGATCCGGGACTCCCGGAGGGATTACCGCTCCTCCGCGAAGGCCAGGAGCGCGATCGATCTCGCGCGCTTAATGGCCATCGTGATTTCCCGCTGGTGCCGCATGCAGTTTCCCGAGATCCTCCGCGGAACGATCCGGCCCCGTTCCGTCAGAAAGTTCCTCAAGAGCCCGACATCCTTGAAGTCTATCGGCAGCTTCTCATGACAAAACCGGCACACCCGCCGGCGCTGAAACAACCGTCCTCCTCCTCGCTCCACCCTGTGTCTCCTCCCTTATCCAGTGTCTAGCCCTGCTGCTCCCCGTACTCTTCAACGGAATCATCCGACGCGGCATGCTCGCCGCCCGAATCAGGTCGTTTGGGCAGGAAGGTCACCGCCTGGGCCACCACCTCGTGCTTGCTGCGCTTCTGCCCATCCTCGCTTTCCCAGCGACGTTGCTGCAGGCGCCCGTCCACGATGACGCCGTTCCCTTTGCTGAGATACTGCCCGCAGTGCTCCGCCTGCTTTCCAAACACGACGATGTCGATGTAACAGACTTCTTCCTTGAGCTCCTCGCCTTGCCGATACCGCCGGTTGACCGCCAACCCGAAGCTGGCGACCGGCGTCCCGCTCGGCGTGTAGCGGAGCTCGGGATTCTTCGTGAGATTCCCGATCAGAATGACCTTATTGAACCCCGCCACCGTCGGACTCCTTCACTTCCCCTGCGACCGGCGCGACGGGTTCCAGCTCCATGCGCACCGTGAGGAACTTGAGCACGGAATCCTCCAAACGATAGGCGTGCTCGAGTTCGCCCACCCCGTTTCCCCCGGCCCGGAAATGTAGATACACAAAGGTGCCCTTCCGCTCGCGCTTCACCTCATAGGCAAGTTTCTTCTTGCCCCAGTTTTCCAATTTCACCAGCGTGGCGCCGCAGCGTTCGAGGACGCCTTTCATCTTCTCGATGAGCTTGTTGGTGTCTTCGTCGGTGACTGAAGGACGGACGATGAAGATAGACTCGTAGAGCTGCATGCAGCGAACCTCCCCTTGGACGTAAGGCCCCGGGACTTAAGCACCCGGAGCGAGGGATATGGAATTCAGTAGGCGGTGGAAGCTATCACAGCCCCCGGAGGGCGGTCAAATCAGCGGGTGCGGGGGTGATGTAAGCTTCTCTGTGTAAAAGCACGAAGGGTGTACGCTGGGGCGTTGCTGAGACGACCCTGGCTCCTCTCTGATGGAAAGGAGGCGTACACCCATGCGAACGCTAGCACCGTGGACGGAACAGTTTCAACATTTCACCGACGAGCTCCGGGACCAGTTCTGGGGCGATCTGTATCGGCATACCAAGGAGGTCTGGCAGCGGGGCCTCGAGCGGCTGTCGGTCGAGGCCCGGGATCGGTACCTCGGCGTACGGGACTATGAGCGGGTGCCCGACCGGGCGGACAGTCGCAACGGCTTCTATGCCCGGGACCTGGTCACCCTGTTTGGGACCCTGCGGGTGCGGATTGCCCGCACACGGCAACAGGCCTTCTTGCCGGCGGGGCTGGCGCGGTTGCAGCGCCGAGCCCCGGAGGTGACCCTGCTGATTCGGGAGGCGTTCTTGCGCGGCATCAGCACGCGGCCGGTGGGGCGCCTCATCGCGCTGCTGACGTCGGAGCCGGTCAGTGCCCAGACCGTGTCGCAGGTGACGCGGGATTTGGATCAGGCGGTGGCCCAGTTCCATCGCGCCCGGCTGGGGGACGCCTGGCGGTATCTGTTTCTGGATGGGGTGAGCCTGCGGGTGCGCCGGCCCAGTGGGCGCAAGCGGGTGCAGCTCCTGGTGATCTATGGGGTCCGGGCCGATGGCACGCGCCAGTTGCTGGCCTTCACGCGCAGCCAGGGCGAGAGTCAGGCGGCGTGGGAGGGCCTGCTCCAGGACGTGTATCGCCGCGGCCTGCACGGCGAGGGGCTGGCGTTGATCGTCACGGATGGGTGTGCGGGCTTGGCCGCGGCCCTGCAGGTGGTCTATCCCCGCGTGGCGCATCAACGCTGTTGGGTGCACAAACTGCGCAACCTCCTGAACACCGTGCGGCGGCGGGATCACGCGGCGGTCAAGGCGGACGCCCAGGCGATCTATCAGGCCAACAGCCGCCGAGCCGCCGAGGCGCACGCCCGGGCCTTCGCCCAGCGCTGGCAGTCCGCATATCCGAAGGTGGTGCAGAGCCTCCTGCGAGATCTGCCCGAGTTGCTCGCCTTCTTCCACTGCCCGCGGCGGCTGTGGCGGAAGCTGCGGACGACCAACGTGATCGAACGCTGCTTTGTGGAGGTGCGGCGGCGGACCCGGCCGATGGTGTGCTTTGTCAACGTGCAGAGTGTGGAGCGGATTATCTATTCGATCTTCAACCGGTTTAACTTGGAGTGGAGTCAACACACCCTTCGGCAATTTACACAAGCGGCTTGACATCACCGGGCGCGGGCGCGTTGACTTTCCGCGAGGCCCGGTGCTACGGTCCGCCCCATGCGCGTCAGACCTTTCGCCCTGC
>JBQTIJ010000195.1:0-9424 GCA_052388255.1 Phycisphaerales bacterium | reverse complement strand
GAACTCCTCGAGCGACATGGCCCGCCGCAGAGCCCCGCGCCCGCCAACTCCGCACCATGAGGCCACCAGCCCGATCACGCGCTCGACGGCCACCCCGGCGCCTCGATAGCTCTCGACGCGGCTATCGCCGTGCCGCTTGGCAAGCCGAAGGCCATCCGCACCGATCACCAGCGGCAGGTGGCAATGCATCGGCTCCGGGCCGATCCCAAGTGCTCGATAAACAAGCAACTGGCGTGCGGCGGAATCGAGCAGATCGTCACCCCGGACGATGTGAGTTATTCCTTGGCGATGGTCGTCCACCACCACCGCCAGTTGATATGCAGGAGTTCCGCTCTTGGTCCACACGATGAAGTCGCCGATCACCTGCGCAACGGCGATCGATTGCGGACCCGCGAAGAGATCAAGGAACTCGACCCGCCCGGGTCCCGCCATGAAGCGCCAGTTGGTTCCCGCCTGATCGACCACCCGCTCCCACGATGCCGGGCGCAGCGAGGCCGGATAGACCCGCTCATGAGAGCCCGCTTGGGGCGCCGAGGCCGCGGCTTCGATCTGCGTTCGGCTGAGTTGACACGGAAAGACCGCCCCGCTTCGAACCAGCCCTTCGATGGCCTCGCGGTAAGGGCGGAGGTCATGCGACTGCACGATCGGCCCCTCATCCCAGTCGATCCCAAGCCACCGCAGCGTGCTCTCGATCGCCTCCGCCGCGCCCGGCCGGATCCGCGGTCCATCGAGGTCCTCGATGCGAAGAACGACCCGCCATCCCGAGCTTCGAGCGAGGGCCCAGTTGACCAGGAACGTCCGAGCATTCCCGAGGTGGAGTGACCCGGTTGGCGAGGGTGCCAGCCGAGTTGTCGGCTTGAGCATCCCCGGATGTGGGGGGGCATCGCGGCTCGATTGGACCTGCGGAGGGTCGGGCATGGCGGGGTGCAGAATACACTCCGATTCGCCCTCGCGCATTGCTCACGCCTTTCCGGTCTCCTGTTCCGAGTGTTCTTTATGGCCAAGCAGACGGTCGCCAAGCTCAGCGAGAAGGAAGTCCTGCACGCCCTGAAGGACCGACCGGAGTGGGTCGAGGCGGGCGAGGCCATTCAACGGACCTTCCAGTTCAAGAACTTCGTGGACTCCATGGCATTCGTCAACCGGGTTGCGGATGCGGCGGAGAAGGCCGCTCACCATCCGGACATCCTGATCCGGTATGCCAAGGTCACCATGACACTCTCGACCCATGACGCCGGGGGGCTCTCCCGCAAGGACTTCGACCTCGCGGCCAAGATGGACGCGATGGTGTGACCACGCGTCCGGCCTCAGGCCGCCCGGGCGAGACCCGCTCGAACCTCCGTCACAGCATGATCGACGGTGTCTGCTGGTCGGTCATGGTCGGCTTGGGCGAGTCGTATTTTCCAGCATTGGTCCTCGCTCTGGCCCTCAACGAGACGGCCAGCGGCCTCATCGCCACGCTGCCTCCGGCGATCGCGGCAATCGCGCAGTTGTTGAGCACCCGTGCCATCGCGCGAATCGGGTCGCATCGGCGCTGGGTGCTGATCACCGCCACGCTTCAGGCGGTTTCGCTGATTCCAATGGCGGCCGGTGCACTCATGGGGGCGGTGCCGGGGTGGGCGGTCTTTGCGGCGGTTGCGCTCTATTTCTCCTGCGGGTTTGCAGGAGCGGGCGCATGGAGCACATGGGTCGGCACACTTGTGCCAGGCCCCCTCCGGGCCCGGTTCTTCGGGCGCCGCCAGCGTGCCTTGCAGATCGGGATTCTTGTGAGTTTTCTTGCCGCCGGTGCGGTCCTCCACCTCGGCTCCGGTGGGCGACCGCTCACAGAGGCCGCGGGTGAATCCACGTTGTTGCTGGCGTTCTCCGGGCTCCTGCTGCTTGCTGGCCTTGCCCGGGCCGGGTCGGTCTACCACCTCATCCGCCAGACCGAGCCGTCGCCCATGCCTTTGCACCATCGGCGCGTCGGGCCCAAAGAACTCTGGAACCGCCTTGCTGGCGGCTCAGGAGAGCATCACGGGCTGCATTTGCTCATCTTCATTTTCGCGCTCCAGCTCGCCTCCAAGGTGAGCGAGCCCTTCCTCACGCCGTACCTCGTCAACGACCGTGGGGTCGAGCCGATGGTCCTCGCGATGCTCCTGGGCGCTCCCATGCTCGGCAAAGCACTCGCCCTCACGCTCCTCGGACCCTTCGCCGCTCGATTCGGCGCGCGACGGCTCATGCTCGTCGCAGGGCTGGCCGTCATCCCCCTCGGGGCCATGCTCGCCGGTTCGACGGCGGTGCCCTTCATCCTTGCTGTGCAGCTTCTCTCGGGGGCGGCGTGGGCCTGCTATGACCTCGCCACGTTCCTGCTCATCCTCGAGGATGTCCCCGAGCATGAACGCACCTCCATGATGGGGTACTACTTCTTCGGTGTGTGGCTCTGCTCGGCCCTCGGCTCCGTGGTGGGGGCGGTCGTGCTCCGGTTCCATGCGGATGAGCAGGGGCTCTTCACGCACGCGGGGTACATGTGGGTCTTTGTTGCGTCATCAATTCTGCGCGCCCTCGTCTGCGCGACCCTGCTTCTGCCGGTCGTTCGTGCGCGCCGGTCCGGCTGAGTCAGACTTCGACCAAGCCCTCGCGGATTGCGAACCGGGCCAGTTCGACTCGATCATGGATGGCGAGTTTTTCCATGATGGCCGAGCGGTGGGCATCCACGGTCTTCGGGCTGCGGAAGATCGCCGTGGCGATCTCGGTTCGCGAAAGTCCTTTGCCGATCAGGCGCAGAATCTGGAGCTCGCGCGGCGTCAAGGCCGCCAAGCGTGAGACGGGCATCTGGGATCCGCCCGGCGCGGAGGCGGTCTCGCCCAGCCGTGCCCCAGTGGACTCGGTGTGCCGACCGGGCGAATCCTCGCGCCCCATCTGCCGGCAACGCTCAAGCACGATCGGGCCAAAGGTGAATCGCCCCTCGGCCACATCCCGGATGGCGGCCATGATCGTGTCGGGATCATCGCTTTTGGCGAGATAGCCCCACGCCCCTGCCTTCACCGTGGCATCGACATACCGATCACGCACATAGGCGGAGAGCACGATGGTCCGCACGTTCGGGCACTGGTGCCGCAGCTCCGCCGCCGCCTCGAATGGGTCCGGCCCCGGCATCTCGATGTCGAGCAGCACGACATCGACCGCCAACTCGCGGCAGAGACTCACCAGCCCGGAGGCCCGCGCGGCGTGCCCCACAAACTCCATGTCCCGTTCCATCCCGATGCGCGCCCGCAGCCCTTCCGCGAGGAAGGCATGGTCATCGACGCTCAGGACTCGGATCTTCTTCACAGTCACTCGCGCTTCTCGCTCTCTCACGCCCGGCGCGGTTCGTGCAACGCGGCCGTAATGGCGTGAATGTCCGACGGGTCGTCAATACACACGACGCCCGGGCACTCCGACTGGGTATCGAAGGCACCAAGGAGGATAACCACCCGCCCGCCTTCGCGGGAGGTGAACTCCCTCGCACGGGCCCGAAACTGGGTGGAGTTCTGAGCAATCCATGCTCCGCGGCCAACCCCCGGCGGGGGTGCGTGCGTTCGAATTGTGTGGCCGTTCGCCGCGAGCAGGGTCGCCAGATATGAGGCGATCCGCTTGTCGTCGATGGTCAAAAAGACCTCCATGTCCGGGGGTGGAGGACTCCCTGCGCCGCTGTCCGGGGGGAGCGTCGGGATCCTTAGACGGACCGTTGTCCCCTTGGCTTCGGTCGATTGGATCTCGAGATTCCCGCGCGCGTTCTCGACGATCGCGCTGACCAGCGGAAGGCCGAGCCCCGTTGAGATCGCGCGCCGCTTGGTCGTGAAGAACGGTTCGCGGGCATGGCGGCGGACCTCCTCGCTCATGCCCGGCCCGTTGTCGGAGACGCTGACCGACGCGAATGCTCCGCGGGCATCCTCCTCGGGTTGTACACGCACCTTCACCCGGACGCCCGCCCCGCCGGCCTCGCAGGCGTTGACCACAAGATTCAGCACTGCCCGCGTCAACTGCACGGGAGAGATAGCAAGATCGGCGGTGCCCGGCTCGATCTCCGCCGCGAGCGTGCAGGTCTCTGGCATGGCGGCGCGGAGCATGGGCTCAGCGCCCGCCCACCACGCCTTGACGGACGTGTTGTCCCGGCCCTGAGCCGCGTCATCGGGCGCGACGGCCAGCGCGAGGAGTGAGTGGCTGAGGTTTGCCAAAAACTCGAGCGACTGCCGGAGAGAAGCGATGTTCTGCGTGGGGTCCTCAGGCCGAGCCGAGAGGGCATCAATCAGGCAGCGCATGGGCAGGAGCAGGTTGTTGATGTCGTGGCCGAGTCCGGCCGCGAGCGTTCCGAGGGAGGCCATCCGCTCCGCTTGCCGGAGCTGCTCCCCCTGCTGGGCGAGCTGGCGCGTCCGTTCCGTCACCAGCGCACTCAGTTGATCCCGGTACACCGCCAGTTCATGTTCCGCGGCTTTGCGGTCGGTGATGTCGACCGAGAGCACGAAGAACCCCTCGATCCCCTGCTCGGTAACGCGCGGAACAAAGGTCGATTCTGCCTCGCGCATGCGGCCGGTCTTGTCGCGCAGGGTCCGCTCAAACCGCTGCGGGATTCCCTTCAGCACGCCCTCGATGTACGGCCGGGACTTCTCAAGAAGCTCCCTGCCGATCACGGTCTCGATGTGCTTTCCGACGAGCTGAGTTGGGTCGATTCCCTGCCACTCCCGATAGGCCTCATTGGCGAATCGGTAGCACAGGTCCCGGTCCACATACGCAATCATCGCAGGGATTGACCCCGTGATCAGGCGCAGGTCTGTCTCGCGCTGCCGCAACTCGGCCAGCGCCCGCACCTCTTCTGTGACATCATCGACCAGCGAGGCAACCCCGAAGACGCGACCGAGATCATCGACCAGAGGCGTGTTGAACCAGTCGCACACGATCTCCCGACCGCTGGAGTGCAGGTTCACATTCCGGTTGTGTTCACCGCCGGCGCGGGTCACGAGGCGAGCGAACAACTGCCGGATGTTCGTGCGAATCGCTGCCGGAACGATGAAACCGAGGTCGTTCCCCATCGCACGTTCGGCGGAGTAACCGAAGATCCGCTCCGCCGCCGGGTTCCACTCCTGGACCGTCCCCTCCGTGCTCCAGATGATGAGTCCGAGCGGAGCACGGCGGACGAGCAGCGCGTGGCGCTGGGCGAGTTCGTCGCGCTCTGCCGTCAACCGGCGGCGTTCGGTCGCATCGCGCACCAGCGTGACCAGTTGCCGCTTTCCGGTTCCGATCGTGCCGGAATCGCCCTCCCCGGCAACGACCGTGGAGGTCGCTTCGATCGGGCAGCGCACCCCACTCGGATGCAGGAGCGTCGCCTCAAACCCCACCAGCCGCCCGTCCCGGAGGCAGCGTTCAACGGCGAGCCGAACGCTCTCGCGTTCCTGCGGGTCGACGAGTTCCTCCACGTTCCGACCCAGCACCTCCGCCACGTTCAGGTACCCGGCCATGCGGGCAAACTCGGGGTTGGCGTCGAGTGTCACCCCCCGTTCGTCGCAGACGTGGTAGCCCGTCTTCGTGGCTTCGATCAGGGAGCGGTACTTGTGCTCGCTGGAGCGCAGCCGGTCCTCCGCCTCGCGCCGATCGTTCACGTCCGCCATCGATCCGATCATGCGTATCGCGCGCCCGCGCTCGTCGAAGATCGCCTGCCCGCGCGAACGCACATAGCGAAACACGCCGTCCGCGCGGCGGAGGCGATACTCGACCTCATACGGCGCCTCGCGACGCAGATGGGCTGAGAGTGCGTCGAGCACCCGCGGGCGGTCCTCTGGGTGTAGAGCATCCTCCCACTCACGCGTCGGGCGGATGTCCCCCGTGCGACCTCCGGGCGCGGTCATGGGCAATGAACTGATCGTCAGGTTCGTGGCCATGTCCCACACCCACAGGTTTTCCTGCGCTGCCGCATAGAGCAGCATCAGGTCCTGCACGCTCAGCATTCCGGTGATCGGCGGGCTTGGCCCGCCCGCGCCCGCGTTCTCGGTGGCTGAGCTCATGGGCTCCGGCTCCCCGTCGCGGCCTCCTGGCGCAGCGGCCGCCCGCCACGACGGACACCGTCAAAGTACTCGACCAGCCGCGGCCCGATTGCCCCGGGCGCGAAGGTGCCCGCTGCGCTCCGGGCCCGTGCGCATGCCTCTGCGTACGCGCGAGGGTCATCATGAAGCCGGACGATGGCATCGATCCACGGCTGGACATCCGCAGCGAGCGGGGCCGTGCGAGAGTCCTTCGTGAAACTCGCCGGAAGCGGAAGCACCACGCCGCCTCCCGCAGCCGCTTCAGGGAGTCCGCCCCGATCGCCCACAAGGGGGGGAACGCCGCAGGCGAGGGCCTCGGCCGCGACTCGGCCGAAGGGCTCGGGCTCGGCGCTTGGCATCAGCACCGCCTTGGTCTTCGCGAAGACCTCGCGCGGCGACGCGAAGGTAGGCGAGAGCGTCAGGTTCTTCATGAACCGCAGGTCAAGGCCGCACATGTTCGCGGCCTTGGCAAAGTGCGCAGCGCTCGCACGTCCTTCGACAACACGGAGTGGAATGTCCGGCCTGCGGGCCGCCAACTCATCAAGCAGCCGCAGCATGAAGAACACACCCTTGGCCGGTGTCGGGTTCACGAACGTGAAGTACCGCGGCTCATGATGCTCGGGCACGATCTCCGCCGGATCGATCACGGGCGGAATCGCCGTGCTCTCAAGCCCGATCGACTCGCGGTACGTTCGTTGGATGAACGCGCTGACCGAGAGCACGCTGTCGACATGCTCGAAGGCGAGCGGATGCAGGTAGGCGAGGTTGCGTAGCCCAAAGACCACGGCCGCCCCCGCAAGCCGGCAGAGTTCTCGACGCAGGAGATCCGGGGGCGAACCGCCAAACGTGAGCACGATCTCCGGCGCGGTCCGGGTCAGTTCGTCCTCGAGCAAGCGATTGAACTGCGCCCCATGGGCCACGTCCCAGTCCCGCAGGCCAAGAGTCCCTGTGTCGAGCGCAGCGCAAGCCACGCCGCCGTCCTCGAACCTCAGCACAGGCCGGCCCCGTCCGACCGCAGGCCGGCGGTCGACCTCCACCCGCAGCCGTGATTTGTTCAGCACCAGCAACGGGTTCAGGGGGTGGGCGGATTCGGTCGCCGTCGGCGAAAGCGCACGCACCTGATACCCAGCCGCGGCGAGCGTTCGCGCGATACCCAGCATCGACCGGGCCGCGCCGCTCGTGGGGTCATGCGGGAGTTGCGGGAGCAAAAGGAGCAGTCGACTCGGCATACTCGGTTCGCCTCACGCCCTCGAATCGCACGCTCTGGCGGGGTTCCCACACCCAGCCCCAGAGCGATCGTACCCGCTGCGTTCCGCACGCCCGGGGTGTGATCGACCGATGAACAATCATGCCCGTGACCGCCAGCCGACCGTTCCAACCGCCGCAGTCCATCGCAGGCCACGCTGGCCTTCCTGACGCTGCCCCGCTCTCGGCCCTTCATGTGGATCAACTCCGCAGGGCTCGCATGCGCCTCGCCCGCGTCCGCCGCGGCGTGCGCGTAGCCCGTTTCAGCGGGTGGACCATGTGCGTGCTTGGTGGGCTCGCGATCTTGACCTCATCGTTCGGGCTGCTCGCCATGCTTGAGGGCAGTTACGCCGCGCTCCCCGGTTTCTTGGTCGGTGTCGCGATCACGACCTGCGGGGTCCTTGAGCTCCGTGGGGGGACGGCCCTTCGCCGCTTGCATCCAGCGGCTCCGGGTCGGCTGGCGCTCAATCAGCTCTGGATCGCCCTTGCGCTGGTCGGGTACAGCGCCGCCCAACTCATCCTGACCCACAATGCCCCATCGTCGCTGGCGTCGCTCCCTTCACAGGGTGATCCATCCATCGATGCCATTCTCCAGGATTTCCGTGAGCTTGAGACGTGGATCCGCGTCGGCCTGTATGCAACGGTCGCGACCGTCGCCGTCCTCTTCTCGATCTGCACCGCGCTGTTCTACATCCGCCGACGTGCACACCTTGCCGCCTACCGGGCCGAGACCCCCGGCTGGATCGTCGCACTGCAGGAGGCGGACGTGCTCTGAACCGCTGCGGCGGAACGCCGGCGGGCCAGCCACCGTTTGGCCAACCATCGCCCCGCGAGCGCAAGCACCGCGAGCGCGACCGCACCAACAACCACCGGCAGCAGGACCGCCAGTACAGAGACGACCGCAGCGACGGCGCTCTGCACCGCTGAGATCACTGGGTTGAGGAGTCCGGCGGTCCCCACGGTGGAGACGGCACGGGTGGAGACCGTCCCTGCCTGCACCACTCCCGCCGCCGCCCCGCCGACGACCAGGGCCGCACACGCCGAAAGCACAGGGTGAAGTTCAGCCGACGCCGTCCCCGAGAGGTGCGTGGCCGAGACCAGCCCTCCCGCAAGCACCGACGCGGGCGAGGCGATCGCATCGAGCCCATGGTCAACCGACGGGATCGAGTACCCCGCAATCTCGAAAATGCACGCTGAACAGAAGGCCACCACTGCGGGCCAGGTCGCGACCCATGCGAAAGTCTCACCCGGTGCGATGAGCCCGAGCTTGGCCCCGACCGAGAGGGCCGCGAGGGGGAGGAAGACCCTCAGGCCACACGCCGCCGCCAGTCCAAGCCCCGCCAACACGGCAACAACCGTTTCCATGCTCCATTCTTGGGGTTCCGGTTCGGTTGATTCGGGACCCAAACGCCCACCTATCATTGTTCATGCCCAAACCACGGCAGATCTTCGCCTGTCGAACCTGCGGTGCCGTCCAGACCAAGTGGATGGGCAAGTGTCCAGACTGCGGCACGTGGGATGCCCTTGAGGCCCAACGCGTCGAGGTCAAGGCCAAGACGGACCCTCGCGCGATGGCTGTCCAGTCATGGTCGAGGGGCGCCGCGACGGCTCTTGAGCGGGCCGAAGCGCAAGAGGGGCCCGATGAGCCCGGTGCGAGGGGCGTGCTCGATGCGGTGCCCCTGCTTCCAAGTTCGCGAGCGCTTCCGATCAGCGCTGTTGATGCCGGGGGTTCAGTCCGGCGTGTGGCGTCAGGGGTCGGGGAGCTTGATCGTGTTCTCGGCGGGGGTTTCGTTCCTGGCTCGGCGATCATGTTGGGCGGGGATCCGGGCATTGGCAAATCCACGCTCCTGCTTCAGGTCGCGGGCGCTCTTGCGCGTCAGGGCACCCGCGTCCTGTACGTCTCCAGCGAGGAGTCTGCTGAACAGGTCAAGCTTCGTGCGGGCCGGCTCTGCATCCCCGGCGCGGGCGACGACGCCCCTGTGCCCGTCCTCTCCGAGCATGAGCTTTTCCTTCTTGCTGAGACCAGTCTGGCGAGAATTCAGGAGCAGGCCGCACAGACTCTTTCCGAGGGAGCGGCGGACCGGCCGAAAATCCTGATCATCGATTCCATCCAGATGATCTACAAGGCCGACCTTGACGCCTTCCCG
>JBQTIJ010000194.1:0-2125 GCA_052388255.1 Phycisphaerales bacterium | reverse complement strand
AAGGGGGGACCGGGGAGTGTGTGATCAACACGGTTCCGGCTGCCTTCGCCGCGAGAATGGCCCTCTGCGCGGAGGGGCTGGCCTATGGGCAAAGCGAGTTTGCGGAGTTTGGGATCGAGCGAGAGCCCTCGCGACTGGTCCGGCCGGCGCGGGTTCGGGGTGTGCCGATGGCCTTTGAATGCCGGACGGAACAGGTGCTGCGCTTCGGCAAGGGCGAGCCGGGGGCGGGGAACATGGTGATCGTGCGCGTGGTTGGGGTCTATGTCGCCGACGGGGTCCTGAACGACCGGGGGCACGTTGACCCCGGCGCGATCGACGCAGTCGGGCGGATGGGCGGGCTGACCTACACCCGATCGCGCGATCGGTTTGAGCTGCCGATGGGGCGGGGCTGACCAAAAAGACAACCGCCGGCGTTTGAAGCCGGCGGCTGCTGGAAAGTACTTGTGGATCTGGCTGGCTCGGCAGGATGCCGATCAGCGGCGGCGGCGGCGGAGAGCCGCGGCGGCGGCCAGGCCGACAAGGGCCGTGGCACCGGGGGTGGGGACGAGCTCGCCCGCGACCTGGGTGGTCACGTCGCTGAAGCCGTTCTCGAAGAAGCCGACACCCGTGCGGATGAAGAGTTGCACGAGGGCACCGTTCATGGGTGACTGGCGGGTGAAGTCGATGTCGAACGAACCGGAGGTGCCGTTGAAGACGCCGTCGCCGGAGTTGTTGTTCGTGACGACGTTCGTCAGGTTGCCGTTGAAGAACGTGCGGCCCTGGGTGCCACGCAGCCAGATGCCGTCGATGTCGCCGGTGATCGTGTCGCCGTTGGTGTCGGTGAGCACGAAGAAGCCGAGGCCCATGGCGCGGCTGCCGACGCGGTTGAACACCGAGACGCTGAAGAACGCGTCGGCGGCACCCGGAAGACTGAAGAACCCGGCGTCAAACTCGGCCGTCCCGGTGTTGGGGATCAGGCGTGTGACGTCGCCGGAGGTGCGAAGGGCACCAACGTCGGTCGCGGCGGCGGTGAAGTTGCCAACACCCGCGGCCCCGACGAAGTCGCCGTCAAGGTCGGTGTAGCCGAAGGACAGGACCACTTCGCCGGAGGCGGAAGCGGCCAGACCGGCCACGCTCATGACGACAACTGATGAAAATGCAGCAAAGGACTTCACGGTTCTCTCTCCTCGGTGTGGATTGGTGATCCACGATCTGCCGACCCGGATTGCCCACCCAACAGGGAAGGCGCAACCCGAACAGGCAGTACTCTCCGCCCCTATTGTGCCGCAAATCGGGAGGAATGCAAGCGGAACGTCTCAAAAAGCCGGGAAAGTGAAATGGGGCGGTCTGAGCGACCATGTCGTTATAAGTGCTTTCATGGAAAGCACATAGACGCAGACGCCCGAGAGGGTCTGTTTCGTCCGATAAGTCCTTTTGCCTGAATCAGGCAAAGACCCGGTATCGGTTGTGGTTCTTGATCCGCTCCGAGAACTCAGTCGAGTTCGGCGTCCGGATCGTCGCTGGGCGGATCGATCTCGGTCCCAGTTGGCGCTGCGCTTGCTTCCGACGAATCGAGCTCGGGCTCGCCTTCCAACGGGTCCTCAAGGGAGCCGGCCTCTGCGTCCTTCAAGGCCTGAGAACTCAGGACTTCGTAACACGTGGCGAGCAGGCCCACGAGCGGGAACCGTGCTTCATCAAAGGGGCTGGCGCCCAGCCGGCGTAGCAGCGGGTGAGAGACCTCCGGGGGAATCATGGGGAGGTCAAGGTGCTGGAGATCTGCACTGGGCTGCCAGAACTCGGCAACAAGGTGTTCGAGCGCTGTCGAGGGCGCATCGCCCACTCCCGGAATCCGCGGGGAGTAGGCGGCGACTGGACGGTCGGGGATTCCCGCACCGCCGCGCGAACTGGTCAAGAGTGCGCGGCGCTGGCGGAGGCGTTCGAGCAGGTCTTCCTTGCTCAGCCCGCGGAGGGCGAAGACTAGGAAGGGGTCGCGGCTGAGCCGGTCGGCGATCAGGGCCATGACGCAGCAGATGTGCTTGCACCAGGGTGTGCTGGGGGTCGATACTGCCGGGGGTGGTGGCGGCGCGGGGGGGAGGGGGGCCGCGCCGGGACTGATGGGTGGCCGGGCCGCAAGCGCCGCGGGCGC
>JBQTIJ010000193.1:0-11947 GCA_052388255.1 Phycisphaerales bacterium | reverse complement strand
GTCGAATCTGGGGAGAACGCGACAGCAACGTCGTTGGCGCGCCCGGCGAGGTCTACGCGCTCATACAGGCCACCCTCCGCACCGCGCCGATGGACGATTCGATCAGGCCCACTGAGCTCGATGAACGTCGAGAGATCCGGCGCGACCGTGTCGGTGGCCCAGTTGTCATCCTCCACGGTCCGGCCGAAATCGACCTGCTCGGGACCGTCAAAGTACCGCACCTCGCGCCCACTGCGGGCCAGAAGCGGCCCGCGGAGATCGCCATCGGCCCGGACATGGACCGAGACCGCGCCCCGGCCGACATGGCGGCGGGCCCGCTCTCTGTCATCGAGCGTGGCACTCTCGACGAGATCGCCCTCAGCCGAGAGCCAGCGCACGCTCTGCCCGTCGGTCGAGAGTTCGGCCCGGCGCACGCCGGGGAGTTCAAGGTCCCGAATGACCGAGCCATCGTGCGGCGCGAGCACGAGCAGTCGCCGCACACCAGAACCAGATAGAAGCACAACCAACCGCTCGCCCGCGCCGGGATCCGTGACCAGCCGCGCATCGGTCCGCAGAGCGACTGGCACGGCGAGCACGTGCGTGCTCTGATCGACCTCACTCTGCAGGTGTTCCCATTCCCACCCTCGGAGCCGCTCGGGCGCGCTGGCAAGGTCGCTCGCTGCTTCACCCGCCAACCCGTTGCGCACGGCTGCGCCCGCAGCGTTCAGGGCCAGGCGATAGGCCTGACGCTCGGCCTGATCGCGGGCACGCCCGGCCTGCAGGGCCCAGAGCATGCTGACGATCGCGCCCGCGAAGACCGCGATGATGGCCACGATGAGCCCGGCCGCGGCGGGCTTGTTGCGCCCTGCGGCCCGGCGAAGCGTGTAGAACAGCGTTGGCGCCCGCGCGAGCACCGGCTCTCCGGCGAGGACTCGGCGAATATCCGCACCAAACTCCCCGGCGGACTGGTACCGCAGTGCGCGGTCCTTCTCGAGGGCTTTTCGGGCGACGACTTCGAGGTCGCCTCGGAGGGTTCGGTCAACCGTCGAGAGGCGGGGCGGATCGACCTCCGCGATCAGGCGGGCCGCGCCAGCCAGCGTGGTGCCCGCGACGTCATACGGCACCCGCCCGGTCAGGATCTCAAAGAGCAGCAGGCCGAGGGCATAGACATCGCTGCGACCATCCACGTCATGGGCCTGGCCCCCCACCTGCTCGGGCGACATGTACTGGAGCGTACCGATCACCTGTCCGGCATCGGTGCGCATGGAGACCACCGCGGCCTCATCGGGATCGATGAGCCGGGCCACACCAAAGTCAATGACCTTGGCGGTGCCCCCCTCGCCCACGAGCACGTTCCCGGGCTTCAGGTCGCGATGGATGACGCCCTTCTGATGGCCGTGGTGCACGGCATCGCAGACCTCGGCGAAGAGCACGAGGCGGGCTCGCGTGGAGAGCGCAGCGCGAACCGCATACTCGGTGATGGGCAACGCGCTCTCTACGAACTCCATGGCGAAGAACGGTCGCGGGGGGCCGGAGTCCTCCTCGGCCCGCGTCCACCCCGCCTCAAAGATCTGGGCGATGCCGGGGTGACGGAGGCGGGCCATCACCTGCGATTCATACTCGAAGCGACGCTGGGCCTGGCGTGAGGGCGCGACGGAGCGCATGACTTTGAGGGCCACTCGCCGCCGGGGAGAATCCTGCTCGGCCTCGTAGACCGTGCCCATGCCACCGCTGGCGATCTCGCGCAGCACGCGGTACGCACCGACGCGACTGGGCGCGGCCCCGGCGGCAGAGCCATCCACCACCAGACGCCGCAAGGCCCCGCGCAGATCCGTGGCGGAGAGCCCGTCGTCTATAGCGGCGCGGGGCACCTCATCGTCTGCGAGCATGGCCCGCAGTTCAGCGGCAAGCCCCGGGTCGTCGCCACAGTGGCCGTCCACGAAGCCCTCCCGGGCCGGCCGATCCAACCTGCACGCCTGCTCAAAGAGCGCCTGAAGCCGGGCGAAGCGCTCCGCGCTCATGGGCCTGCCCCCGGTCCTTCGCCCACACCGGGTTGGGCGTGGGAGCGCAGGCGCCCGATGAGCCATGCCCGAGCAAAGCGCCAATCAAGCGCGGCGGTCGAGCGGGCCACGCCGAGCGCATCGGCCGCCTCGTCGAGCGACATGCCCGCGAAGACACGCATTTCGACAATGCGGGCTTTTCGCTCGTCAAGCAGCGCGAGCGCCGAGAGGGCCTCGTCAAGCGCGATGGCGTCGAGAGAAGCCGCGGCCGCGTCGGCCGGGTCGCTGAGGCGCGAGTCGGCGAGTTCCGCATCGCTCAGGGTGATGCGGCCGCCCGTCCCGGAGCCACTGCCGCCGCGTTTGAGCGCCGCGCGCTCGCGGGCATGGTCGACGAGAACCTGACGCATGACCCGGGCGGCGAGGGAAAGGAACTCGAGCCGGTTGTCGGCCCGCAGCGCGGTTCGGCTGAGGAGCTTGACATACGCCTCATTGACCAGGGCCGTCGGCTGCAAGGTGTGACCCGCTCGCTGGCTCCGGAGCATCCCCTGAGCAAGGGCGCGAAGCTCGTCATAGACGAGCGCGAGCATCCCGCCCGGCGCGGCATCGGCCCTGTCGCCGGGGCCGGCCCCCGCCCCCCCACCCGCGGCTGAACTTTCGGCCGGACGATCCATGCCTTCAGCATACACCACGATCAACACCCGAACCCTCGAATGAATGTGAGGAGTCCGCAGGTTCGCGCTTCCACATCGCCCGGCATGATCTATCCTGATATTTATGGGCCGCACCCGTCTTCGCCGTCCTCCTGTGAGCGTGGAATCCGTCGCCAGCAACGGCCATGCTCCGCCCGTGGCGGTTCCGGGAGCACCGAGCCCGCCGCCGGCCGTCTCCGGAGGGCCCGCGCAACCGCCGGGGTTGTTGCTCGAGATTGCCTGGGAAGTGTGCAACCAAGTGGGTGGCATCTTCCAGGTGCTCAAGAGCAAGGTGCCGACGATGGTGGAACGCTGGGGTGAGCGTTACTGCCTGATCGGCCCGTGGGAGCCCGCCAAGGCGGCCCTCGAGTTTGAGGAGACGACACCCACCGGCATCATCGGCCAAGCGGTGCAGGCGCTGCGGGCCGAAGGGCTGCACGTTCATCATGGACGGTGGCTCATCGCGGGGCGGCCCAAGGTGCTGCTCGTCGAGCATTGGCAGGGGACCGAGCGGCTTGACGCCACCAAGTACCGCCTCTTCGCCGACCACCGAATCTCGTCCCCCACGGGCGACTCGCTCTGCGATGGGGTGGTGAGTTTCGCCGATGCGGTGCGACGGCTGATCGAGAAGATCTGCGAGAAGGCCGGTGCGGGCGGTACAGGGAGCGGCGCGGGGTGGAGCGATGACAGCGCCGAGACGAACCTCGCGCCACGAACCGGGCAGGCGGGACGGATGGGGCCGATCCTGGCCCACTGCCATGAATGGATGGGCGGCCTGTGCATCCCCATGCTGCGGCAGCAGAACCTCCCCGTGGGGTGCATCTTTCAGACCCACGCGACCCTGCTGGGCCGGTACATGGCCAGCGGCGACGACTGGTTCTATGACCGGCTGGCCCACGGGCACATCAACGACGCCGAGGAGGCGGTCAAGTACAACATCCCTTTCCAGCACGGGGTCGAGCGGGCCTGCGCCCACGGGGCTCACGTTTTCACCACCGTCAGCACCATCACGGCCGAGGAGTGCGCCGGGCTGCTCGGTCGCAGGCCGGACGTGGTGCTCCCCAACGGGCTTGACATCCAGCGCTACAACGTGGGGCACGAGTTCCAGACCCTGCACGCCGAGTACAAGGAGAAGATCAACCGGTTTGTGATGGGGCACTTCTTCCCGTCATACTCCTTTGACCTTGACAAGACGCTGTACTTCTTCACTTCCGGCCGCTTTGAGCCGCGGAACAAGGGGTTTGATGTCTCGCTGGAAGCGATGGCGCGCCTGAACGGCGAGCTGCGGGCCCGGGGCTCACCGGTGAACGTGGTCTTCTTCATCATCACGCAGCGTCCCTCACGCTCGCTCCATCCGTGGGCTCTCCAGCAACGCGGCGTGCTCAATGAGTTCCGCAATGTCTGCGACCAGATCATGCGCGAGGTGGGCGAGCAGGTCTTCAAGATCGGGGCCACCGGCCAGCGCGTCAAGCTCGATGACCTCGTCTCGGAGGCGTCGGTGCTGCGCTACCGGCGCATCCAGCAGGCGATCAAGGTCGATCGGTTGCCCCTTGTCACCACCCACATGATCGAGGACGAAGGCAAGGACCCGGTGCTGGCGCAGATCCGCAATGTGTGGCTCTTCAACCGCAAGGACGACCCTGTAAAAATCGTCTACCACCCGGACTTCATCAACCCGACCAACCCGCTGTGGGGCATCGACTATGAGCAGTTTGTCCGCGGGTGCCACGCGGGAATCTTCCCCTCGGCCTATGAGCCCTGGGGATACACGCCCCTCGAATGCATGGCCATGGGCGTGCCCGCCGTCTCGTCGGATCTCGCGGGCTTCGGTTCGTACATCGCGGCCAAGTACGGCGACCACTCACGCCCGGGGGCTTGGGTCGTGCGCCGGCGCGGACGCTCGTATCACGACGCCGCATCGGAACTCAGCCGCTACCTGCTCGATTTCTGCCGGCTCGATCGGCGCGGGCGAATCGCCCTGCGCAACCAGGTGGAGGCGCAGTCGTGGGAGTTTGACTGGAGCGTGCTCAGCGAGGCGTACATCGAGGCACACGACCTCGCCCTGCATCGGGCGTTCGGGATCACGGCGACGGCATCGACCTGATAGCACCGGGGCGGGCCGACCGGCGGAGGCCGCGGTGAGTCGATTGAACTTCCCGGCCCTGGCGAGAAGGGCGGGCGAGAGATTCGGGAAAGAAGGGCGGGCGGCTACCGTGTCTCCACGTGCCCGCCCATGACCCCATCGCGGACCCACACCTTTCGCCCGGTCGGCTGGAGTCCGTCCGTGCGCTCACGCGCCGCCACTTCTTCGGCAAACTCGGTAACGGCGTCGGCCTTGCCGCGCTCGCGTCGCTGATGGGCCCACGGGCGTTCGCGGATGGTGAACGGCCGGGCTCGCCCGCAGCCGGCCCCCTCGCGCTCCGTCCACCCCACTTTGCCCCGCGGGCGAAGCGCATTGTGTACATCCACCTTGCCGGTTCACCACCGCAGCAGGACCTCTTTGACCACAAGCCGCGGCTGAACGAGCTCAACGGCCAACCCTGCCCCGCGTCACTGCTTGAGAAGGAACGGTTCGCGTTCATCAAGGGACACCCCAAAATCCTCGGGACGCCCTACACGTTCAAGAAGGTGGGGCAGGCAGGGGTGTCGGTCAGCAATCTCATGCCGCACTTTGAGTCGATCGCCGACGAGGTGACGGTGATCCACTCGATGTTCACGGATCAGTTCAACCACGCCCCGGCAGAGCTTTTTCTGTACACCGGCTCGGCCCGGCCGGGACGGCCGAGCATGGGGGCGTGGGCGCTCTATGGCCTGGGGAGCGCAAACCAGAATCTGCCGGGGTTCGTCGTCCTCCTCTCTGGAGGAAAGAACCCGTCGTCGGGCAAGAGCGTCTGGGGGAGCGGGTTCCTGCCGTCGGTCTATCAGGGGTGCCAGTGCCGGAGCGAGGGTGAGCCGGTGCTCTACTCGGAGAACCCGCCGGGCGTGACGCGCGACGCACGACGGAGCACGCTCGATGCGCTCGGGGCACTGAACCGGCTGCGGCATGACCTGCACGGAGACCCGGAGACCCTCACCCGGATCGAGCAGTATGAACTCGCGTTTCGGATGCAGGTGAGTGTGCCGGAGGTGATGGACCTCTCGCGGGAATCGCCCGAGACGCTGGCCCTCTACGGCGCGGACCCCGCGCGGCCGTCGTTTGCCCGGAACTGTCTCCTCGCGCGACGGATGCTCGAGCAAGGCGTGCGCTACGTGCAACTCTTCGACCACGGCTGGGATGTACACGGCACCAACGCCGGGGACGACATCGTGAACCACCTGCCCATCAAGTGCCGTGAGACCGACCAGGGTGCGGCTGCGCTCGTGCTCGATCTCAAGCGTCGCGGCATGCTCGATGACACCCTCGTGGTCTGGTCGGGTGAGTTTGGCCGCACCGCCATGAACGAGGAGCGCAACGGCTCGAAGTTCCTCGGGCGGGATCACCACCCCCACTGCTTTACCATCTGGATGGCCGGAGGCGGTGTGAAGCGCGGGGCCATCCATGGCGCCACCGACGAACTCGGCTACCGGATCACGGACGGTCCGATTCACATCCACGACCTTCAGGCCACCATCCTCCACCTGATGGGGCTTGACCACGAGAAACTGACCTACCGGTTCTCCGGACGCGATTTCCGCCTCACGGATGTCCACGGCCGGGTCGTCCGTGAGTTGCTCGCCTGAACAGTCGGCAGTCCCGCAGAGTCCGGTATCTCGTTCGCCCGCCATCGCCGACCCTGTCATTTCCTGAACGGCTTCCCGTCGGGCGATGTCCCCCGCCGCCCCCATCACGACAACACCTGCTGAGGTATCACCCTGTCAGGCCCGACCACCATGCCCACCTCTGCGCCTACTCCCATGCCCAACGAAGCCGCGGCTGCACAGAGCGGCCGAACACCCTCTGCGCGGCGCGTCTTTGAGATTCTGGTCCAAGAGCATGCCGACATGCTGACGGCCTTTCTCCGCTCGCTTGTCTATTCGACGGCCTCGGTCGATGATCTCTTTCAGGAGACGATGCTGGTGGCCTGGCGACGGCTGGAGGATTACGACACGGCCCGGCCCTTCGGTCCCTGGCTGCGTGGGATCGCCTCCAACCTGGTACTTGAGCACCGCCGCAAGACCGGTCGGGCGGGGCTCTGCTGCGAGCCCGAGGTGCTTGAGTCACTCGAGAGCCAGTTCGCAACCATGAACCGCATGGAGGGGGACACCTTTCGCGAACGGGCGGAGAAACTCCGCTCCTGTCTCTCGCGCCTCCCGGAGAAACTCCGCGACGTGGTGGAACTCGCGTATGTCCGCGGCTTGCTGCTACGGCAGATCGCCGAGGCGCTCGACGCGGGCGAAGAGGCCGTCAAGAAGAGAATCCAGCGGGCCCGCGAGGCCCTGATCGAGTGCTTCCAGTCCGCGAGGACCGACCCATGAGCCCGCCCACTCCACACAATCCTGCCCGGCCGGAACACGCGCCCGGCCCTGCCCGCGATGTTGACCCCGCGCTCACGCCCGAGGCGGCGCGCGATGCCGCGCACGACCCACGGGCCCTGGCCCGCGAGCAGTTCATTCACGGGCTGACGGCTTTTCTGCACCTTGATCCGCCCGAGACGCAGCGGGCCCGCGTGGCCCGTGTGGCCTCGGCCATGGCGGCCGCCGCGCACGCGCCGGGCCGTCACCCGCGCCGTCTCCCCCGATTCTCCTGGCGCATCGGATCGGGCGCGGTCGCCCTGCTCACGATTGTCGTCTGCACGGTGCTCATGATCCCCTCGACCACCTCCGCGACCGCGCTGGTGCAGTCATCGATCGACGCCGCCCGGAACGCCGCCCCGCGCCGCTATGAGGTTCGTGTCTCCGGCCCAGGCAACGCCGATGCCTCCGGCGACCCGGTCGCGACGATCGATATCGCTGGCGAAGATCGGTTCGTGATCGAGGCCCTCACCCCGCCCCCATTCCGCGAGAAAGTCTCCTTCGGCCGCGATGAGCAGGGCGAATGGTCGATCCGGCCTGATGGTTCCGTCGAGCGCGGGCCGCGTCCGCGGGCGGGCGGTCCGCGCGGCCCGGCACCTTCACGCTGGGTCGATATCGGTGAGAGCACGGTGCTCGTCGAGTCTGTTGAGGAACTCCTCAGCGATCTCCCTGCGGGGTACTCGATCGACCGCGCCCAGACCGCCCCGCTCCCCGCGAGTGCAGACGCCACCCTCTTCAACCGCATCACCGCCGTGCGGCGTCAATCTTCCGAACCGCGCTTTACGCCCGATCCCTCGCGCATCGAGATCTGGATCGACCGTGATTCACGACTCGTGAAGCGGCTTGAACTCCACTGGCCCGAAGGCGACATCCGTCGCTGGCGCGAAGGACGTGGCGGGCCCGACGGTCGCCCGCGCGGTGGGCCCGGTGGACCTACTGGCGGTCCTGCAGGGCCGGATGGGCGTCCGCGTGGCGGGCCGGATCACCACGAACATGATCACGACTTTGGCCCCGGCCCGCGCCGGGGTGGCGGACCGAGCGAAATGAACAAGCCCGAGCCCCGCCCAGGAATGCGCCCCGAGATGCGCCCCGACCAGCCCAAGGGAGACGAGCCCACTTCCGGCCAGCGCCCTGAGCGCAAGCCCGATGGACGCGGCGAGTTCCGGGGCGGCCCGGGTGGCCGTCGCCCGCCACGGCACCTCGAAGGCCCGCCGGATTTCAACGCGGGAATGCTCCCGCCCCCGCCGCGGATGCTCGTGGTGCAGCGGGTCGATGCACCGGCTTTCTCGGCCAACTGGTTCAGCCCCGAAGCGCATGTGAACACCCCCGCCCCCACCGAGGCCCCGCAGGCCGAGCCAGCCAAGACCGCGCCCGCCCCGACACCCGAGAACCCGCCGCGCGGCTGACGAGAATCTCCGGTGCCCGCGATTGCGTGTCCCCTGCGGAGTCTGACGGCACAATGACCCTGAAGCCCGTGCGAACCCGCCGCGGACACGGCGTATCCGTTCGCACGCCTTGAGCAGATTCAGAAGGGAAAGCGATGAACCGCACCAACATCCTCTCAACCGCCGCTCTCGTCACCTTCGCCGCGGGGGCGCTGGCCTCGCTCCCTCCGGTGCCCGCGCCACCGCAGAACCCGATCACCGAAAACAAGCGCGTGCTGGGGAAGATGCTCTTCTGGGACGAGCAACTCTCGAGTGACAACACCATGGCCTGCGGCACCTGCCATACCACGCGGGGCGGGGCCGATGTGCGCCGCCAGCGCCACCCGGGCAGCGATGGCGTGCTGAACACACCCGATGACGCCTTCGGCTCGCCCGGGGTCATCGGTGCTGATGCCAGCAACAACTACGCCCCCGCAGGTGTCTTCAACCTTGGCCCGCAGGCCACCAACCGGAGCAGCATGTCGTTCATCATGGCGGCGTATGCCCCGGTGAACTTCTGGGACGGTCGCGCCACCGGCACCTTCGTTGATCCGCAGACGGGGCAGACACTCATTCCAAACGGCGGCGCGCTCGAGAGCCAGGCCGTGGGCCCGCCCCTGAGCAGCGTCGAGATGGCGCACGCGGGGCGCGACTGGGAGCAGATCACGCAGAAGATCGCCCACGCCCGCCCCCTGGCCCTGGCCACCAACCTCACCAGCGACATGGCCGCGCGGATCTCGAACACCACGCGCTACTCCGACCTCTTCGCGGCGGCCTTCGGCACTCCGGATGTCACGGCAGCCCGGATCGCCATGGCCATCGCTACCTATGAGCGCACACTCATCCCCGACGATACCCCCTGGGACCGTTTTGTCGCGGGCCAGACAACCGCCTTGACCCCCGGGCAGCAGCAGGGGCTGCAGGCCTTTACCAACGGTGCCTGCAACCTCTGCCACATCACCACCAACGGGTTCTTTACCGGCAATGGCTTCCGCAACATCGGCCTGCGCCCGCCGGGGGAGGACCTTGGCTTGCAGCTCACGAGCGGCAACCCGGCCGACCGCGGCAAGTTCAAAGTCCCCTCGCTCCGGAACGTCGGCCTGCGCACAAGTTTCATGCACAACGGCCAGTTTACGAATCTCACCGATGTCATCCGCTTCTACGCCCGCGCGCCGGGCGCAGCCCCGCAGTTTGCCGACAACCGCGACCCCTTGATGAACCAGGTGAACGTGCCCGCGCCGGTTGCTCCCGCCCTTCAGGACTTTCTCACCAACGGGCTGACCGATGCCCGCGTTGCGAACCGCACCTTCCCCTTTGATGAGCCGACGCTCTACTCGCAGCGACCCGGCGACCGGCCAGTGCTCATCCCCGGCGGCAACACCGGAACGGGCGGCATCGCCCCCCTCATCATCGCGGCCGACCCGCCCGCCGTCGGCAACAGTGCGTTCCGCATCGGGCTCCAGAACGCCCGCGGCGGAGCCACGGCCCGCGTGATCGTCTCAACCACTGCACCTGTGAACGGTCGCTTGGCCTCGGGCACTCTCACTGACCCTCTGACGCTCGCCGGCAGCCCGGGCACGGGCGGGGCCGGGTTCGGCACGCTCCACTGGCCGATCGCGGCCGATGGAACCCTCGCCGGAGAGCGCTTCTACTTCCAGTGGATCATCACCGACCCGGCGGGTCTTGCGGGTGAAGCGCGGTCCAACGTGGCGCAGGTCACGCTCTTCTGCGGGAGCACCGGGTGCCCATCGCTCTGCCCGGCCGACTTCAACGCCGATGGTCTGGTCGAGCCCGGCGACCTTGACGAGTTCATCACCGCGTTCTTCACCATGCCCGCCCCACCGGAGGCGGACTTCAACAACGACGGGTTCATCGAACCCGGTGACCTCGACGAGTTCATCACCACGTTCTTTGGCGGCTGCGCTTCGTGAGAAGCCAAGGGCAAGGCGCGGACAGCAGAGGGCAGGGGCGATAGTCTTGCTCCTGCCGCATGAAACCCCGCAAACCCACCTCGCCCCCGGCCACCGACGCTGCTCCGCCCGCGCCCGGCCCCGCGGGCGCGGCCCCGCGCGTTGAGCTCCACACCGACGGTGCCTGCTCCGGGAACCCGGGGCCCGGCGGATGGGCCTTCATCCTCAAGCACCCCGCCACAGGGAAGGTCAAGGAAGCAAGCGGGAGCGAGCCCGCCACCACCAACAACCGCATGGAACTCACCGCCGCCATCCGCGGCTTCTCCGCCCTCACACGCCCCAGCATTGTCGAGTTTCACAGCGACTCGGAGTACGTTCTCAAGGGCCTGCGCGAATGGCTGAAGGGGTGGAAGGCCAAGGGGTGGCGCAACGCCGCCAAGCAACCGGTCAAGAACAGCGACCTCTGGAAGACCCTTGACGAGCTCACGGCCGGGCACACCGTGAACTACCACTGGGTCCGCGGTCACAGCGGCCACCCGGAGAATGAGCGGTGCGACTTCCTTGCTGTCGCCGCCATCGAGGCGCTCGTCGGCCATCGCGTCACGCAGCCCGGCCGCTGACCCGCGGGCCGAACCACGCGCTCGGGTATCATGCCCGCCGGACCTCCTGTTCCGCCATCCTCACGCGCTGAAACCCAGGGCACCAGCGCAGCATCCAACCTTGCGAACCCCTTCATGTGGCTCGCCTCCGCCATCCTGACGCTCGCCGCGGTGTACCTCGTTCTGGGCCTCGCCTTCGCCATTCCTTTCTCGCTCCGGGGCGCAGCCGTGATCGATGCCGGAGCCGAGAAGGCCTCGCTCGGCTTCCGCTTCATCATCCTCCCCGGGGCGATGCTCCTGTGGCCACTGCTCCTGATGCGCTGGCTTCGGGCCCAGCCGCGGAGAGATTCATGAACATCTCTCAACGCTCCCTGCATGCCCGGCTCTGGCCGGCGGTTGCCCTGCTGCTGGTGGCCCTGCTCGCGGCGGCGATCCTGGCCCGCAGGCCGCAGCCCTTTGCGCGCGGCGACCTCCCCGGCGCAGCCCCGGCCCCTCTCCCCGCGACTCAGCGCGGCGGAGCCAGCCGATGAGCGTCTCCTATTCCGCCGTGGGTTGGAACCGCCAGAAACTCCTCTACGACGGGGTCCTGCTCGGTGGCGTCTCGCTCTTCCTCGTCCTGTTCGTCGGCATCGGCAAACTCATCGGCATTGGGGGCGCGAACCCTGACGCAAGGCACGATGACGCCATGCTCCTCCTCCGCGGCCTGGGGATCGCCGCCCTCGCGCTCCTGCACATCATCCTGTGGACCGGCCCCCTCGCCCGCCTCGACGCGCGTCTGCTCCCGCTCCTCTATAACCGCCGCCACATGGGCGTAACCATGTGCCTCCTTGGCATCGTCCACGCAGCCCTCACCAT